>DASTKM010000100.1:0-10920 GCA_035715885.1 Rubrobacter sp. | reverse complement strand
GCGCGGGCTCAAGGTCGAGACCTCGCGGACTTCGGAGAGCGCGGACTACACGAACCTCGTGGAGTTGCGCATGGGAGAGAACGCGGTGAGCGGGACGCTCTTCGGGCCAAGGATGCAGCCGCGGCTCGTCGAAGCGATGGGATTCGACTTCGACGTGGTGCCCGAGAAGTACATGCTCTTCATCCGTAACGAGGACAGGCCTGGCATGATCGGGAAGCTCGGCAGTATCCTCGGGGAACACGGCATCAACATCGGCAACATGGCCGTCGGGCGCGGCGAGCCTGGTTCCCGCGCGGCGATGGCCGTCACCGTGGACGAGCCCGTCCCCGAAGAAGTCTTGAACGCCCTCGTAGAGACGCCGGGTTTCAACGAGGCCCGCTCGGTCACCCTGTGATGGCCGGCCCGGAAGACATACTCTCCCGCTACGAACCCTACGCACCAACCTTCAGGCCCGGCGAGAAGGCCCCTATCTCGGGCACCTACATCTGCGACAGAGGGACCATGCTCCCGCCTGTCCGGGTACAGCTCTCCAAGGGCGAGGAGTTCCCTGAGGCCGGGGGCCTCGGCGGGCACACCCGCTGGCGCGAGACGAATATTCAGGCGTGACAGCATTTCAGCCAGTCAGCTTCTTATCCGCTGGGTAGTGTAGAGGCCCGACAGGGATTTCGACCGGTGTAGAATCTCCGCAACTGCACGCTCGGAAAAAGGGAGAACATGGGCAATAAAGGTGGCGGGCTCGGAACTACGCTCGTTCTGGCGCTCGTTATCGTCGTCTTGAGCCTCGCGCTCGGCGTCGGGCTGGCGCGCTATGGCTTGTTGCTTCCGATAGTGGGGCCGCTTCTCGGAGAGAAGCCGCCGCGTACGACGACGGGGCCTGTGGTGGTGGAAGGGATAAGAGAGCTCGACCAGCTCGCCACGGTGCGATGGACCGAGTCCGTGCCTGTGACGAGGGAGACCGGCGGCGATATTCTGGACCGCCTGTTCGACGGGGAGAGGGTGCTGGTGATCGCCACAGGAGAAGTCGAGGCCGGGGTTGACCTTGGTGACATCGGCAAGGAGGATGTCAGCGTGAACAGCGACACCGTCACCATAGATCTACCTGAACCCCAGATCCTCTCTGCCAGCCTCGACGAGGAGAAAACCCGCGTCTACGACCGCGACTTCAGCCCCCTGAACGTCCGCCCCGACGACGACCTCGTCGAAGAAGCCCGTCTGCAAGCGGTGAAGAAGATCAGAGATGCCGCGCGAGAGAACGGGATTCTAGTTACAGCCGAACACAACGCAGAAGATAGCGTACGAGCGTTCGTCACTACTCTAGGATTCGAAGAGGTCAGGTTCCGCTAAGACCTCAAAGCAACCGGCTGTATGCCCGAAGATTCCTAGGTTTGGGGCACTCCGAGTGTCACCTGCCCGCAGGTGAGTCGGCAAGAGTTCTCTTCCGCACTGATCCAGAGACCATCCCTTTCCGTATGCCCCACCAAGGAGGTTGTATATGACCCAGCAAGACCACGCTACGCAAGACCAGATCCGTCCCGAGACCAGCACAGGCCATTATTTGCTGGAAGTCCTTGGCATTTTATGCTTCGTGTTGCTTTTGTTGTTGATAGGCGTGGATGTCTACCAGGGGATGATCGACTTCGGAGACCTGTGGCTCGCGCCGATCCTGGCTGTCCTGGCTTACCTGGCCGCTGACTTCCTCTCCGGGTTCGTACACTTCCTCGCCGACAACTTCGGCTCCTATGACACGCCGATCATCGGACCCAATTTCATCGAACCCTTCCGGGAGCACCACATCGACCCGAAAGGGATCGTCGGCAACGACTTCGTTGACGCCAACGGCAACAACAGCCTGGCGAGCCTTCCCTTCATGCTCGGTGTGTGGATTATCGTGCCTTTGGAGACTACTTACTATGGGTATCTCTTCGGGACCTTCTCTCTTTTCTTGTGCCTCGCCGCCTTCCTTACCAACCAGTTCCACAAGTGGGCGCACATGGATATCCCGCCGGCCTTTGTAGGTTGGCTCCAGGCGTGGGGCGATCCTCTCCAGGGAGCACCACGACATCCATCACGAGAGCCCCTACGACACCTACTACTGCATCACCGCGGGGTTCTGGAAACCCTCTACTGGATCGCACCCGCTTCTTCGAGCGGGTGGAGCGTCTGATCCGGCGCTCCGTCCCCGGTACCGATCCCAGGCTCAGGTCAGAGAGGGAAGAAACCCTCGACGGGTGACATGCTCAGGTTCTCAAGCCTTATGCTCGACGTCGTAGCCGAGGTTGGGGGAGAGCCACTTCTCGGCCTCTTCCAGGGTCCAGCCTTTGCGTTCGGCGTAGTCTTCGACCTGGTCGCGTCCGATCTCGGCTACGCCGAAGTACCTGCAATCAGGGTGTGAGAAGTAGTAGCCGCTGACGGCCGCGCCTGGCGACATCGCGCAGCTCTCGGTCAGCGTGATGCCAGCATTGTTCCCCACGTCGAGCAATCTCCAAAGGGTCCGCTTCTCTGTGTGCTCCGGGCAGGCAGGATATCCTGGGGCCGGGCGGATCCCGCCATACTCCTCCCTGATCAGGGCCTCGTTGTCCAGATCCTCGTCCGCTGCGTAACCCCAGAACTCCGTACGTACCCGCCGGTGCATGAGCTCGGCGAAGGCCTCGGCGAGCCTGTCGGCCAGCGCCTTGACCATGATCGCGTTGTAATCGTCGTTGTCCTCCTCGAAGCGCCGCGCCGCCTCGTCGGCACCGAGGCCCGCGGTCACGGCGAAGAGCCCTACGTAGTCTTCCAGACCCATGCTCCTGGGGGCTACGAAGTCGGCGAGGGAGCGGTTCGGACGGCCAGGCGGCTTCTGTTTCTGCTGGCGCAGGAAGTCGAGGCTGGCGAGCACCTCTTCGCGCGATTCGTCGGTGTAGACCTCGAGGGTGTCGTCTTCCAGGGCGTTCGCGGGGAAGAGGCCGAAGACGGCGCGGGCCGTGAGCCACTTCTCGGTTATGATGCGGTCCAGTAGCTCTTGCGCGTCGGCGAAGAGCGTTCTGGCCTCTTCGCCTTTCTCGGGGTCGTCAAGTATCCTGGGATGGCTGCCCTTGAGTTGCCAGGAGTGGAAGAAGGGCGTCCAGTCTATGTAGGGCTTTATTTCCCGCAGATCGTAGTCGTCGAACGTCTGTACGCCTAGAACGTTGGGCTTCGGCGGGGAGTAGCCTTCCCAGTCGATCTTCGTGCGGTTGGCGCGCGCACTCTCCAGCGTCGCGAGGGTGGTCTTCGAGCGGCGTCCTTCGTGCTTGCGCCGGACCCGCTCGTAGTCGGCGGCGATCTGCTCGGCGTAGTCGACCTTGCGGCCTTCGCTTACCAGGTTCTGGACCACGCCGACGGCGCGCGAGGCGTCCTTCACGTGGATCACGGGCTGTTCGTATCCAGGTGCGATCTTGACGGCCGTGTGCATCTGGGAGGTCGTAGCCCCGCCGATGAGCAACGGTATGTCGAAGCCTTCGCGCTGCATCTCTTTAGCATTGTGGACCATCTCGTCCAGAGAGGGAGTTATGAGGCCGGAGAGCCCGATGGCGTCAGCGCCCTTCTCACTGGCGGTCTGAAGGATCTTCGCCGAAGGAACCATTACGCCGAGGTCTATGACCTCGAAGTTGTTACACTGCAGCACGACCCCGACGATGTTCTTCCCGATGTCGTGCACATCGCCTTTTACTGTTGCCATAACGACCGTCCCGTTAGGCTTGCGTGCCTCATCCCCGTTCTCCTCCATAAACGGGATGAGGTAGGCGACGGCCTTCTTCATCACGCGGGCGCTCTTTACGACCTGCGGCAGGAACATCCTGCCAGATCCGAACAGGTCCCCGACGACGTTCATCCCGTGCATAAGCGGGCCTTCGATCACATCGAGCGGACGCCCGGCCTGGAGGCGCGCCTCCTCCGCGTCCTCCTCGACGAACTCGGCTATGCCCTTGACCAACGCGTGCTCGAGCCTCTTCTCGACAGGCCAGCCCCTCCATTCTCTCTCCTGCTCGTCCGTTACCGAGTCGCCACGGTCGCGGTACCTCTGCGCCAGGGCAAGCAGGCCTTCGGTAGAGTCGGGACGGCGGTTCAGGACAACGTCCTCGACGGCCTCGCGCAGGTCTTCTTCAATCTCGTCGTAGACGGCGAGCTGGCCCGCGTTCACTATGCCCATCGTCAGGCCTGCCTTTATGGCGTGGTAGAGGAAGACCGCGTGGATGGCCTCCCGCATCGGGTTGTTGCCCCTGAACGAGAACGAGACGTTCGAGATGCCGCCTGAGGTCTTGGCGTGGGGGAGGGTAGAGGAGATCTCACGCACAGCCTCGATAAAGTCGACACCGTAGTTGTCGTGCTCCTCGATGCCTGTGGCGATGGCGAAGACGTTGGGGTCCAAGATGATGTCCTCGGGCGGAAACCCGACCCCCTCTGTGAGGACGCCGTAGGCGCGTCTGCATATCTCGACCTTCCGCTCCTTTGTTTCGGCCTGGCCCTTCTCGTCGAAGGCCATAACGATCACCGCAGCACCGTACCGCTTCAGAAGTCGCGCCTGCCTGACGAACTCCTCCTCGCCCTCCTTCAGGCTTATAGAGTTGACCACCGCCTTGCCCTGCACCCGTTTCAGGCCGGCCTCGATGATCGACCACCTGGAGGAGTCGATCATGACGGGTACCCGGCAGATGTCGGGCTCTGAGGCCACGAGGTCGAGGAAACGGACCATCGACTCCTCACCTTCGAGCATCCCCTCGTCCATGTTGATGTCTATGATCTGGGCGCCGTTCTCGACCTGCTGGCGCGCCACGTCCAGGGCCGTCTCGTAGTCTTCGCTCGATATGAGGTCCTTGAACCGCGCCGAACCCGTGACGTTGGTCCGTTCGCCGACGTTCACGAACAACGAGTCGGGCCCGATGTTGCACGGCTCGAGCCCCGAAAGTCTGAGCTTCTTGGGTATCTCCGGTATCTCACGCGGCGGGTGGCCAGAGACCGCCTCGGCTATGGCCCTCAAGTGATCCGGCGTCGTCCCGCAGCAGCCGCCGACGATGTTCAGCCAGCCGGCCTCTGCCCACTCCCGGATCTCGGCCGCCATCATCTCCGGCGTCTCTTCGTACTCGCCGAACTCGTTGGGCAGTCCTGCGTTCGGATAGGCACTAATGGGAACTTCCGAGATCCGGGAGAGTTCCCCGATGTACTGCCTCAGCTCTTTCGATCCGAGCGCGCAATTCAGCCCCACGCTTATGGGGTTCGCGTGGCGCACGGAGTTCCAGAAAGCTTCGGTAACCTGCCCCGAGAGCGTGCGCCCGCTAGCGTCGGTGATCGTGCCCGAGATCATGATGGGAACGTCGAGACCCTGCTCTTCGAGGTAAGACGTGATCCCGAAGATGGCGGCCCTGGCGTTCAATGTGTCGAAGACGGTCTCTATTAGCAGCAGGTCAACCCCCCCCTCCACGAGCCCCCGCGCGGCCTCTGCGTAGGATTTGGCTAGCTCGTCGAAGGTGATGTTCCTGAAGCCGGGATTGTTGACATCAGGCGAGAGCGAGGCCGTGCGGTTCGTCGGCCCGAGGGCGCCCGCCACAAAGCGCAGCTTCTGTAGCGTCTTCTTAGTGTAGGCGTCAGCAGCCTCGCGGGCCACGCAGGCCGCCTCGTAGTTCAGGTCGTAGGCCAGGTCCTCCAGCCGGTACTCCGTCTGGGCGATGGAGGTAGAGTTGAAGGTGTTCGTCTCGATGATGTCCGATCCCGCGTCCATCGCCGCTTCGTGGATGTCGCTGATTATCCCTGGCTGGGTGATCGAGAGCAGGTCGTTGTTGCCCTTTTGCTCTCCTGGATGGTCGGCGAACCGTTTCCCCCTGTAGTCCCCTTCGGAGAGCCCGTAGGATTGGATCATGGTCCCCATGGCACAGTCCAGCAGCACAATGCGCTGCTCCAGCAGTGCCCGGAACTCGTACAACCTGGCCTGCCTCTCTTCGTTTTTCGTGCTCTGGAGAACCATCGACTCCTATCTCCCTACCGGAGAGCTTATCGCCTGGAGCACATCCCCTGCGAGGTCTGGCGCACTGGCCGGCGGCATTATGTAGGCGCCACCTATCAGGGGCCGCGCCTCGACGAGTAGCTTCTGGGCGACCTCGACGCCGTATTTCGGGGCGTCTTCGGGGGGCAGGTTGGCGAGGTTTTCACGAACGTGCTTGGGGATGTGTATACCGGGGACCTCGTGGTGGAGGAACTCCGCCTGCTTGGCGCTGCGGAGGGGCATGAGGCCGAGCAGGATGCAGACCCCATTGTCACCAATATGCTCCAGGGCGTTCTCCAGGGCCCGTAACTCGAAGACGGGCTGCGTCCAGAAGGCGTGGGCACCAGCCTCGACCTTGCGCCTTAGCTTCTCTACCTCCTGGGCCAGGTCTTCTGACGTAGGGTTGAAAGACGCCCCTACGAGGAACCCCGGCGGCTCGCCTATGTGGTTGCCCGCGAGGTCCTCCCTCCGGTTCATCCTTGAGAGGATGTGGACGAGCCCGACCGAGTCGGTGTCGAAGACCGAGGTCGCTTCCGGGTAGTCCCCGATCTGGGCTGGGTCGCCCGTCACGGCCAGGATGTTCTTTACGCCCAGGGCAGCAGCACCGAGCAGGTCGGCTTGCAACCCTATAATGTTCCTGTCACGGCATGAGATGTGGGCGACCACCTCGATGCCTGTCTCCTCCTGTACGATCCTGGCCGCCGCCACGGGGTGCATCCTTAGCCTGGCCCGCGCCCCGTCGGAGATGTCTATGGCGTGGACTCCACGCTCCTTCAACCGGCGCGCGGCCTCGACGACCTGCGCGATGGCGTTACCGCGCGGCAGGTCGAGCTCGACCGTCACGGCGAAGCCGGTCCGCAACCGCTCCGCGAACTCAGAGACGGGTTCTGCCGCAACCTCCGTCCGTCCTGCCTGCTCCACCACGGTCACCCGGCGGCGTGCGCCTTTGCCTTCGACCCTGAAGTCCCGCAGCGCTCCGGAGAGCGCCCTCACGTGGGCCGGGGTGGTCCCGCAGCAGCCGCCTACGAGCCGCGCCCCTGCCTCGGCTAGCTTCACGCCGTGCTCGGCGAAGTGGGCGACGTCACTTTGAAAGCGGATGTGGCCGCTGACGAGCTGGGGGAGCCCGGGGTTGGGGAAGGCCGCGACGGGACCTGCCCCGACGGCCATCTGCCCGATGATCTCCACCATCCTTTGCGGACCGACGGTACAGTTCGCCCCCGTCAGGTCGGCGCCCCAGGAGGAGATCTCACGCGCAGCCCGCTCCGGAAGCCCTTCGGCAAGCGTCTCGCCGTCCTCGACGAAAGTCTTGTACGCCAGGACCGGTGCGCCCAGGGTCTCGACCGCCTCGTAGGCGAGCCGCAGCTCGGAGAGGTCGGTGAAGGTCTCCAGGAGGATCGCGTCAGCCCCGCCTTCGAGGAGCGCTTCGGCCTGCTCCAGAAAGACGTACTTCGCCCTATCTGGACTGACGGGACCTACCGGGACGAGCGGACGTCCGAGCGGACCGATGGCCCCGAGGACAAGCGCCCTCTCCCCCGTTCCTGCGACGGTACGGGCCGCCTTGCGGGCCAGCCTGGCGCCCTCGGCGTTTACTTCGCGCACCCTCTCTTGGAGGTCGTGGGTCTCCAGCTTGAAACGGTTGGCGGCGAAAGTGTTGGTCTCTATGGCGTCGGCGCCAGCCCTCAGATACTCCACATGGATATCCGTGACCATCTCTGGGTGGGAGAGGTTCGCGCGGGCGTAGGGGTGGCCGAAGCCGACGCCGCGTTCGCCGAGCAGCGTGCCCACGGCGCCGTCCCCGATCAGGACTCGCGCCTCGAGAAGCTCTCTCAAGTTCGGACTCAAGGTAAAGACCTCTCTCCTTATTCGTCACACATTCGCGGAGGAGAGAGGCTGCGTCTGATCTTTCACCTCATCTGCCGGAATCTGCTCCGCGGGAGTTGGCACCCGCCGCGAGGGTCAATCGCCTCGCCGGTTGCCGCGGCTTCTCAGGGCCCGTCCCTCCGCCGCTCTCGATGAGCGTCATAGCCCACTCATGGGGCATGTGACCGGGCAATTAGAGCACGAAAGCCAGGCGATTTCAATCTGGCGCGTCTGTGTGGCGGGTCCGCCTGTAGCGGATGCGGTCTACTATTTCGCCGGGGTCGCTGGCTGCGCACCCGGCGGCGACCAGGAGTTTTGCGGGGCGCGAGACCTGCGCCCTGCGTGAGAAGACGTCGTATCGCTGGGCCTCGATGCGGTCGAGGATCGCCGCATACAGCTTCCGCGCCACGACCACGGGGAAACGTCTCCCCCTCGGGATGTAGCCAATCCCCCCATCGGCGACTTCGTAGAGTCGCCGCGCCCTGTCTATCTCGAAGCGCATCAGTGCGACGAAGCGTTCGTCGACGACACCAAGAGCGAGGTCCTGCTCCGTATACCCGAAGTGCGCCAGATCCTCCAACGGCAGATACACCCGCCCGCGCCGCCAGTCCTCCCCGAGGTCGCGCAGGAAGTTGGAGAGCTGCATGGCGATGCCCAGGGCCTCGGCGTGGGTGTCGGCCTTCCCTTCGGCGACACCTACGACCCTGCACATCATCAAGCCGACGACGGCGGCGCTCCCGTAGGTGTATGCCTCGAGGTCAGAGAATGTCTGGTAGCGGAAGACGCGGGTATCCATCTTCATGCTCTCCATAAAGGCGGTTATGGTCTCTGGCTCTATGCCGCAGGCAAGCACCGTGTCCGCATAGGCGCGCAGAACGGGGTTGGGGACCTGCTCACCGGAGACGGCCGCCATAGTCTCGGCCTCGAACTCTTCGAGGACGGAGAGCTGGGCGTCGAGCGGCAGGTCGTGTGGTGTGTCTACGATCTCGTCGGCGTAGCGCATGAAGGCGTAGAGGGCGTGCACGCGCGGCCTTACCTCGGCGGGGAACAGCCTGGTCGAGAAATAGTAGGTCCTGCTGTGAGCCTTCTGAATCTTGCGGCACAGCTCGTAGCTCTCGGCGAGCGAAAGACTGCCGTCGAGCTTCTTGCCGCCAGCAGGGTCTAGCTTCATGAGAGGCCGATCTCCCGCCCTATGCGGTCGGCCACCAGCCTCGCCCCTATGGTAACGAGCGGCACCCCGGTACCCGGCCTGGTGCTCGCGCCGACGAAGTACATCCCCTGTACGGCCTTCGACACCATCGGAGGCCGGAAGTACCCAACCTGGAAGATGCCGTGCCCGATACCGAACGCGGCGCCCTCCTCCAAGTTGTACTCGTCTCGCCAGTCGAGCGGCGTCCTTGCCTTCTCGTAGACGACGCGGCTCCGGTCGAGACCGCACCTCCGCTCCAGCAGGCCGTAGACCTTCTCTCTGAAAGCGTCCCCGTCGCGATCCCAGTCCACGTTCGGCCCAAGGTGCGGCACGGGGACGAGCACGAACAGGCTCTCCATCCCCTCAGGAGCCATGCGCGGCTCCGTCTTCGAAGGGACGACGGTGTAGAACGAGGGGTCTTGGGGTAGCGTGCGATCTCTGAAGATGGCCTCGAAGTTCTCCCTGTAGCGCCCGGAAAGGTAGAAGTTGTGGTGCACCATGTTCTCGAGCTTTCCATCGACGCCCAGATAGAGCATGAACGCCGAGGCCGTGTACTCGAGTTTCTCGCGTCTCTTCAGCCTGAAGTCTTTGTCCGCCGATCCGGCGAGGAGTTCGCGGTAGGCGTAAGGCAGGTCTGCGTTGGCGAGCACGGCATCGGCCTCTCTCTCGCTTCCTTCGACCACGACGCCGCGCGCCCTGCCCTTGGTGACGACTACACGCTCGACCTGGCTGTTCAGGTGGAGCCTTACGCCAAGCTCGGTCACAAGCCTCTCCATCGCCTCGACGAGGGAATACATCCCGCCTTCGGGGAACCAGAGGCCGTCCTCGGCGAGCTCGGTGTAGGGGAGGAGTGAGTAGACCGCCGGAGCCTCGAAAGGGGAGAGGCCGAGGTACATCGTCTGCAAAGAGAAAGCCTGCCTGAGCTTCTCGGTTCGGAAGAACGTGGAGACCTGGCGGTAGTAATTGTTGAGTGCCCTGGTCTTCAGCAGGAGCCTGAGGTTGCGCAGTCCGAAGAAGTCCCTGGCGCTGTCGAAGTCGCGCTCCACGAACTCGCTGCGGCCCAGGCGGTACTTGTTGCAGGCGTCTTCGAGGAAGCGGTAGAACCGCGGTGTGACCCCAGGCTCTATGCGTTCCAGCTCGTCTATCATCTCGGGGAGAGTACGGCGAATGGTCAGGGTGTCGCCGTCACCGAAAGTTACGCGGTAGTTGGAGTCCAGCGGTATGAGCCTGAGGTAGTCGTCCAGGTCGCGCCCGGCAGAGCGGAAGAGCTCGCGATAGGTATCGGTCATCAGGAGGAGTGATGGGCCCGTATCGAAGGCGAAGCCTTCGGTCTCGACTCGTCCCACGCGTCCGCCGACCTGGGCGTTCTTCTCGAAGACTTCGACCTCGAACCCCTTGGCGGCCAGCCGGATCGCCGCCGCCAGGCCGCCCATCCCGGCCCCGACGACTGCCACCCGCTTGTTCGGCCTGGTCGATGACGACGCCAGAGCGCCCACCTTCCTTTTTCCGAGAGTACGTCGAGAGTATACGTTGCAGATGCTAACAGCGTTCACCGCGCCTCCGAGTAAAGGAGCTTACAAGGGCACTTCAGCAAGTCAGCTCGCCGCCCTGCGGGCGGCTTGTCAGCACTTCAGCTTTCGCTGGCGCGAGCACTGGCTTACTGGCTGACCAGCGCGCTTAGCGGAAGGGGTGCCCTTTCCGCTAAGCGCTATGAGAGGCAGTGCCTGACGTCTCTTTGGGAAGCATGTCGGCGGCGCGGAGGGTCTCTTCGAGGACCTCACGACCTTCGGAGGCGCGTATAAAGCGCTGGTGGGCTCCCTGATACCAGCCGATGCGCGGCTCGTCCCAGTGACGCCAGAGGCTGTGGGCCTGGACC
>DASTKM010000099.1:0-5131 GCA_035715885.1 Rubrobacter sp. | reverse complement strand
TCGAGGCGCGAGAGGTCGAGCAGGGTGCGTGCCAGGCTCTGCAGGCGCCCGGTCTGGGCTCGCATGTCGTTCAGGAACTCCGCCCTGACCCGTTCATCCTCCTCGTCCTCGAGCATCTCCAGGTAGCCGGAGAGGGCTGTCAGAGGCGTCTTGAGCTCGTGGGAAGCGTTGGCGATGAACTCTGCCTTGACGCGCTGCATGTGGCGCTCCTCCGTGACGTCGCGCAGGATGGCGAGCGCCCCGTCCTCGAGGGGGGCGGCCCGAATCTCGATGATCCTGTCCCCTGCCTTCGCCTCGGAATCCGTCACGGGACCGCTGTAGCGGGTCTTGGCGAGTACCTCCTGCAGGCGGTTGTGGAAGGCATGGTCGGAGGACTCGAGGAGCTTCCTTGCGCGGGGGTTCAAAAAGACCGGGTTCAGGGCTCTGTCCACTCCGACGACCGCGTCCGTCATGCCGTCGAGTATGGCGCTCCCGCGCTCCTTCTCCTGCTCTATCTGGTCGAAAGCCCCCTTGAGGGAGACTGCCATAGCGTTGAACGTCGCGCCCAGAGAGCCGACCTCATCCTCGACGCGCGTCGTTATCCTCGCGTCGAAGTTGCCGGCTGCCAGGTGCTCGGCGGCAAGCCCCAGACGGCTGACGCGCCGGGAGATCAAGACAGCTGCGAAGTACCCCGCGAACCCGGCGATGAGCAGCGCCAGGGCGCCGGCGAGTAGCGCCAATCGCTCTATATTCCTCATCGCCGCCCGCACGTTTTCGACGTCGCTCTGTGTGAAGAACTTGACGAAGACCAGGGCCCGAGGCTGAGGCTCGGCCTTGCCTTTGACGTCCACGTTTATGGGATGGGCGTAAGTGGCCTGCAGCTGTCCTTTGTGGACGCCCGTCTCGATCTGTTCCATATCATCGCTCGGCCTCCTGGGATCCTCCACGGCACGCCTTACCGGCCCGGCGGACCAGTTCTCCAGGTCCCCTTGCGTCTGTTGGCCACCCTCTGCCCTGACTATGCCCCACTGCAACCCGTGGGAGCGGGCGAACGCGTTGATGCGCTGCTCGGTAAGGGGTTCGCCGCGTTCCCTCAACCGTCGCACCTGGTCCTCGAACTGGTCCCCGACCTGCTTGAAGGCGGCCTCGCTGGACCGGTTGACGGTCTCATAGAGGATGGGATGCACGATCTCGTAGGCGGTTATCGCTGCGAAGGCGGTTACCAGCACGAAGAGCGCCGTGAGCCAGATGCGCATGCTCAGGCGGGGCTTGAACTCGCCTCCCTTCTTCGAGGCGAGCAGCTTGCTGGCCTTTCGCCTGAAGTCTAGAGTCGGGCTCGACCGTTCCTTAGCGGAAAACATATCCGACACCCCGCGCGGTGTGGATGAATTCGGGATTCCTGGGATCGCGCTCTATCTTCTCGCGGAGGTGGCGGATATGGACGTCCACCGTGCGTTCGTCGCGGAACTCGTCGCCCCACACCCTGCGCAGAAGCGCGCTGCGCGAGAACACCCTGCCTGGGCTGGAGGCCAGGGTCACCAGGAGTTCGAACTCGGTGTAGGTGAGGTCCACCTCTTCACCGTCGGCCGACACCCTGCGACTTGGCAGGTTGATCCTGAGCCTGTCGTAGGTCAGTTCGTCGGGACGCTGGCCCGCCGGTACCGCGGCCCTGCGCATGATCGCCCTGACGCGCGCCACCAGCTCCCTGACGGCGAAAGGCTTGGTGACGTAGTCGTCCGCCCCGAGCTCGAGCCCCACGACCCTGTCTATCTCGTCATCGCGGGCGGTCAGCATGATGACGGGCACGTCGCTCTGCGCCCTGATCCTCCTTATGACCTCCGTGCCGTCGAGCTTGGGGAGCATGATGTCGAGCACAATCAGGTGCGGCTCGAACGTCTTGAACGCTTCCAAAGCGGCCTCGCCGTCACCAGCGACCTGGACCTGGAACCCCTCGCGCTCGAGGGCATGCGTGAGCATCTTCTGGAGCGACGGCTCGTCGTCGACCAGAAGTATCTTGCGCGTCACACCCTGTAGATCCTGTACCATACCTGGCTAAACTCTCTTCTTGTACGCAGGAACCGACAATTCACCTTGGTTCTATTTTAGCATGATGGAGTACAAAGCCTCCCGACCCGGCGGGTCCTCACGTCAGCGGGGCCGCGGCCTCAGCGACCCGTTGGGCCGCCTTCAGAAGATCCCGCGCTTCACTTAGACGCACGGCCTCGACTACCGCCTGCCGACGCCTTAGATAGGCAGCGACGATTCGCGCCTCGTTCGAGCCTTCCTCCCCGGGACGGGAACCGTTCTCCTGGGGTCTCGCCAGCACCTCCTCGGCGAAGCGCCCCAGTCCGGTCGCATCGCCCGGCTCGAAGCCGCGGTGTGCTATAAGTCCGCCTGCGCACAGGATGAAGACCTCGACCACACCAGGCTCCGTCGATGGGGCGACAACGGCCTGCACCCCCTCAGCATCCACCACCGTCCTGGAGAGGCGTATCCGCTCTATACCGGAGATCAGGTCGCGCAGCCTGGCCGCAGCCTCGAACTCCAGCCCGGCGGCCAGCCGTTCCCTCTCCCTCACGAGCGCCCTGAGGTGCTCCTCGCCACCCTCGCCGCGCAAAAGCGCGACCACCTCGTCTATGACCCGCTCGCGGTATTCCTGCTCATCCATGCCCATGCAAGGCGCGCAGCGTCCCATCTGGCCGTAGAAGCAGACCTCCCCATCACCAGAGCACCTCTTGAGTGGGAAGATCCTGCCGAGGGCCTCGATGCAGGTGTCCAACACCCCGGCGCTCCTGTAAGGGCCGAGGTGGATGAGGCCGCCCTCAGACGAATTCGTTGAGACCCGCTCGGGCACAGGGTAGGGTTCACCCAGGTCGAGCCTTATGAACCAGCTCGCCTTGTCGTCCCTACCGACGGAGTTGTAACGCGGCAACAGGCGCTTTATCTCCCTGGCCTCGAGGATGAGGGCGTGAAGCTCGCTCTCTGTCTCCCTGACGCGTACCTCGGCGACCTCCTCGACGAGACGTCCGACCTTGCGGCGTCCGTCCCCACCATTGAAGTAGGTCCTGACGCGGGCTTTCAGGTCCTTCGCCTTGCCGACGTAGAGGGTGGTGCCGTGCTTGTCGACGAAGTAGTAGACGCCCGGCGTGTTGGGCACCCCGCTCGCCAGGTGCTGCTTCTGGGGTTTGATGCGACCCCTTCCCCCGCGGATAGTGAGCGCTTCTCCGACGCTCTTTACGCCTGCGGAGCCCAGGAGCTTCAGCAGTCTACGGAACACCCCCGTCGTCGCAGCAGCGTCGGAGAGGGCCCTGTGGTTCGGCGCCTGGCGCACACCGAAGTGGCTGACGAGCGCGCTCAGTCGGTAGCGCTTGAGACCTGGCACCAGGCATCGGGCGAGTTTCAGGGTATCGAGGACCTCGTTGGGGAGTGGGCTCCCACCTCTTGCTGCCGTGACGAAGGAGCAGTCGAAATGGACGTTGTGCCCGACAAGAACACACCCCTCGACAAACTCCTCGAAGCGTGGCATGACCTCCCAGATAAAAGGGGCATCCGAGACCATGCGGTCCGTTATGCCGGTCAGGCGTACCACGAAGGGGTCTATCGGGCGTCCCGGGTTGACGAGCGTCGAGAACTGGTCTACTACCTCCCCGCGCACGAGCTTGAGGGCTCCGAATTCCGTGATGGCGCCCCCCTTCCCGGCCGCAGAACCGGTGGTCTCCACGTCGAAGATGACGTAAGGAGCCTCCCCGAGCGCGAGCGAGCCGGCTTGCGCGGTTCTCAAGTCCTCGCCCTCCCAGATGAACCTGGAATCTCCTTCGACGAGCCTCTGGACGAGAGCCCGGGCATCACCGTTCGGGCTCGCGAGCGAGAGGAATCTTGTGGAGATCTCTTCCGGGCTCACAGGCTCGTGTTCTTTCACGAAACCGTAGATACTAGGAGACACGAACCTCCGTCCGCGCCGCCCCTATGGGGACAGGCCCCTCTTTCACAGCCATTGCGGCCCTGGCGATGGTCCTGGCCTGTGCCTCCGTGACGCCGGGGATGGCGACGAGGCTCTCGTAGGTGTACTCGTCGTCGAGCAGCCCGCTCGCAAGAACCCTGGCCCGCGTCTTCATCCCGACGCCGGCCATCTTGGCGGTGTGAAAGAGCTTGCCGCGCTGGATGCGTAGGGCGCCGACACCGACCAACCTCTCCCCGTCTAGAAGGACACGTCTCAAAGTATCGGCGAAGAGCCCGACCTGCTCAGAGTGGTAGACGCCCCGGCTCATCAGTGAAGGCGTCATCGGGAGCGGATGCACGAGGTTCGCGTTGCGAACGGTAGTGTGACCGGGAGGCTCCTCGGGTCCGAGTGGGTCGGGGTCGCCCAGCCTTCGCGCCAGCACGGCGTGTTCCCACACCTGCGCCTCGAGGTCGCCCCCCAGGTCTAGCTCCGTGATCACCGGCTTGCCCCGGAAACGGTCGTTGCGGTTGGCGGCATACAAAAAACGCCGGTCGCTCCTCTCGTTCTCGTAGAACTCGACGGCGGCACGGGAGCGTTTCTCGCCCATACCTGGTAGCCGCGCCAGCGTCTTGAAGTCACCCCTGGAGAGTAGCTCCCACAACTCCTCAGGATCCAAGACCTCGGCCGTCTTCGCGGCCGCCCGCTTGTCTATGCCGCGGACCCTCTCCAGGATGCCCTGAACGCTCTCGGGGCAGACGCCGCGTCTGAGGTGATTGATCTTGCGCACCGCCGTGAAGGCGTTGTAGCCCTCCCAGTGCCAGATGTATTCGCGGACCCGCTCGACGGCCGCAGCGTCATCGGGGACGAACTCGATGGTGACAGCGTCCCCGATGTAGCGGCCGTTGGCCCCAGGGAGATTCTCCGCGGGGTGCATCACCTGTACCTTGACCGAAGGCGAATAAAACGAGAAGTGCACCGGAACCCCCGGTGCAACCTCCTTCATCAGCCGCCTGCGGAAGACGTTATCTTCGAGATCTGACTCGAACATCGGTCCCTCATTTTAGCATTTCAGCACGTCGCCTGGAACAGGCAACTCGTCAGCATTTCACCTTGTCAGCCAGTCAGCACGCTCCGGCTTACGCCGTGCTAACAGGCTGACTAGCCGACGAGCTTTTCCTGCCGCAACACTATGGCCTCGACGGGCTCTCCGGC
>DASTKM010000098.1:0-19096 GCA_035715885.1 Rubrobacter sp. | reverse complement strand
TGCTCGACTATCCCCACCTCGTCGTAGACCCTGTAGAGCCAGCCGGCCTTGTTCGCCGCATCCACGTCTGGGGGAAGGCCCTCGTCGAGCCACCAGTCGAGCCCGTTCTCGTGCATGAGGTCGATCATGTACCCACAACTCTTCTCGCTCGCGGCCTTGCCTTCGGCTATCTGTTGCATCATGGTAGCCATGTCGCGGGGCGTGCTCCTGTTGTCGAGGGCCGGAACGACGCCCCTCTCACTACTCACCTTCTGGTAGAGCAGCGTGTCCTCTGCCCCCATAGAACGGGCGACCTCGTTGACGTGGTCGGCTCCCCCAACGGTGCGCACCAGGGCGTTGGCGGCGACGTTGTCTGACTGGGTCATCATCAGCAAGAGCAGGTCGCCTACGGTCTGCTTGGTCCCTGCCTTCTCCCACTGTAGCCATCCTGCTCCGGCGGCCCAGTCTTCTTCCTGGATCTCGATCTGCTGCGAGAACTCGAGCTCACCCTGGTCCACCTTGCGGTACACGGCCACCATGATGGGAATCTTTATGGTAGAGGCCGCGAAGAACTGCTCGTCGGGTCTTATCCCATAGCCTGAGTCGTTGTCGAGGTCCCACACGTAGAGACCTGCCACACCGTCGTAGTCCTCGATCTCCTGCTTCGCCCCTTCGAGGACCTTCTGCACGCGCTCGCGGTCGGACTCGGGCACATCATCCATCACCGTTTCCGTAGACGAGAAATCCGCCGATCCGGCGTCAGGCAGGTCTTCGAGGTCCAGTTTCTCCTCTTTCGGCTCGGGGACTTCGGCTGCGAACACGTTCTCGGCGTAGAGGTACTCGATGAGATCTTTCGGTACGCCGGAGAGCGGAACCACGTCGTTCCTCGCGTAGTTCGGCTCGTCGGCGCGAACGGACTTTTCGGCCTTCCACGACTGGCCGTCCCTGTGGGTAAAGACGACGAAAGGCTTCTTTTCGTTCTCAGGCTGGACGCGTACGGAGGCCCACGACTTGTCTATCTTGCTCCGGTACACGCCCTTTATGCTCTGGGGGGTCGTCCCTGGCAGCTCGGGGGCCAGGGCGACGTACGCCGCGGCCTCAGGCGTGGCCTGCTCGGGATCAGGCGCGGGCTCCTCCGGCGTGGACTGCCCCTGATCCGACCCCTTCGCGGGGGCATCTTCAGACTTCGCCTCCTCGCTGGGCTCGGAAGGGGTGCCCTTCTGTGAAGGGTCGGAGAAGTTGGCCGTCCCATCCAGGGTCCTGGTTACGACGTACACAGCCCCGGCCAGGAGCACCAGCACGACCAGAACGCCGACCGGCAGCCGGCTACGGCGACGCTTGTACCACCGCTTACGACGAGAGAACAGACCCAAGGCGCGCTAGTGGGGGCTTGCCCAACCGGTGGTGTTCGTGGGGTCGGACCACCCGGCTACCCTGGGGGCGGTAGTCTTGTAGTGCGGCGCGTTCTCCGGGGGGGGCGGGTTGAAGCTATAGCGGTACGTGTAGAGGAACCCGTCGCGGATCACCTCGCCATCTTCGGTCACTTTCTTGTAGGTAGTCCACTTGATCCCCTTGACGGGGTCCTCGTAGATCTTCTCCGTGCTCATCTCGACCTTCTTGCCCGTGGGCTGGCCGAGGATCTGGGCATTGAGTAAGCCTTTGTCGTCGACCCACTCGCGGACTACTATGTAGCCGTCGGTATTGTTCTTGAATTGCATATCCATGGCACCCCAGCCGTTCTCCCCAAACCATACCGTCGCGTCAAAACCAGGCTTTATATAGGGGAGCACGGCGTAGTGCGGGTGACGCTCGACGATCTGGAGCCCCGCGTAGTTGGCCGCCATGTACAGCGTCGAGGACACCTGGCAGAGCCCACCACCGTTGGCGATGCCGACGCCGCCGTTGGAGAAGGTCTTCGCCTCCTTGTAGTCGAGTGACCTGGTCAGCTTGTTGAACGAGAACACCTCGCCCGGTTCCAGTACGGTGTTGTTCACGGATTTGGCGGCCAGCTTCATGTTGTACTTGCGGTTCGGGTTCGAGTCCCACAGGAAGTCGGTCTGGTACTCTCCGATAACCTCCTTCGGCCTGTAACTCTGGACCTCGGCCGTGGAGATCTCCGGCTCTGGCGGGGGCCCTTCTGCGATGGCCACGTTCCCGCTCATGTTCTTCAGTGCTCCTTCGAGGTTCGCCAGGGTCTTCTCCTGATCCATGACGCGCCCGTTCCTGGCCTCCTCGACCTCTACCTTGCCGCTATCGGTGACTCTGAAGGAGGCGTCCTGGGGCTTCTCGTTGAACTCCTCAGCCCGCTCTTCCAGAACGCTCCTGGCCCTGTCCATGTCGTACCCGGCGTCGAGGTCCACCCTCACCCCTCCAAGGTATGAGCGTAAGGTGTCGGAGAGGTGCTGGAACATGTTACCCCTTCGTCCGATGGAGTAGGCTTCTTCCACCGCAGAGGCCGCGTCCACCTTTATGCCGAGGTCGTCACCACTTACGGAGAACCCCTCACTACCGGTGCCGAAGGAGATCTCCTCGAAAGTCGCCGAGGCGTCTTCCTGCACGGCCTTGCGGGCCTCGTCTCTGGACATCCCGCCAACGTCGACGGAGCCGATGCTGACACCGCGGACTATCTCGTCGTCTCCCCTGGTCAGGTTGTAGACAGCTACGGCCCCGACCAGCAGGAAACACGCGATCAGGGCTACGCCCGCAGTCTTGCGCCTGCGGGCGTAGCGCCTCTTCCCGCGCTTGCGCTTCATCGCCCGTTCTGTCTCGTTGTTGTACAGTCGGGTGGCGCCCGGTGCACCCGTCTTGCTAATCTCCTTCAAGTAGTCGCCCCTCCTGGGATGCCAATTAGCGCCACCGGCCCTGCGGGGTCGCGGTGACACGCAGGCGCCAATTATCCGGGAAATTGTTCGACGCTTCAACCTCTCTAGAGTAAATGCCGCGAAATCACACCTGCCTGAATTGGAACACTACCACACAGGGCAGCTCCTGTTCATGAGAGATGCTCAACCCCAAGGCGCGTCGCTTGGCTTTTACGAACCACTCCATTACACTTTGCCCTTTGGATCTGCACCGTGAGACCCTACAGAGTGGAAGGTTCCTTGCGTCACCGATCAGAAGGTAAGATAGCAAGCCAGGGAGGAGGACTGCCGGAAAGATCGGCTTCCCAGCGCCCCATTCCGAGGAGCGCCGGATCGGGGTTCAGCCGATGAAGGCGGCGGTGGAGCCGGTCGAGAGCCCGGAGCTGGAAGACAAGATCGCGCAGTTGCGCATCCTCTCGTTCCCGGATTTCCCCGAGGTGCGCGATGTGCACTATTACTCCGCCCTCTACCGCTGGTACCAGGATCATCCTCTGTCAGGAAAGTTGTACCGCTGGGTCTCCTTGACGGAAGAGGGAGAAGTCGTGGGCCACTTGGCGGCGTTCCCGCAGTTCTACAGGATCGACGGCCAGCGGGTCGTCGCCCACACGCCCGGGGACTACATGGTGCTTCCCCAGCACGGTTTCCAGGCAATCATGCTGATGCGCTCTTTTTTCCGCTGGACCGAGAACTGCGTGGTCTGCGACATGGTGCCAGCGGTGATCGGCGTCGAGACGCGGCTAGGGGCCAAGGTGGTCGGCGACCTGAAGTACGCGGCGAAGCTGATGAACGTCTCACGGCTACCCATGCCCTCCGTCCCGGCGCCGTTGAGGAGACTCCTCAACCTTCCGCAGCAGTTCGCGCCAGCCCGAGGGTTCACCGACAGGCCTGGCGCCGAGGCGCACGAGGTGGAGGAGTACGTGGCGCCGCCGGCCCCGCGCCCGCGCGCGCCGATTCCGCGCCCGCTGCAGGAGTTGCTGAACGGGGGACTGCGGGCCGTGGACGAGGCACTTGGCAGCGGCCTGGGTGGAGACCTCGAAGTCGAGGCGCTCGACGGGTTCGACGATTCCTTCGACGACCTGTTCGAGAGGGTCACTGCGGTGGTGCCCTGTACGCCGGAGAAGGATGCGGCGTTTTTGCGCTGGCGTTATGGTCCCGGTTCTCCCCAGGCACCGGTAACCGTGCTCGGGGTGAGATCGAGAGGGAGGATGCTAGGCTACGCCGTGCTCAAAGCCGCCTTCCACGGTCAGGACGGCTACATACTGGATCTGACGACGCTTCCGGGACGTCAGGACGTCGTGCGGGCCCTGCTCCGCGAGACGGTACGTTCCTTCAGGCGGATGGGCGTTCAGATAATAAGGTACAGGTTCGTGGAGGCGCCCACTTCGCCGAGGTCCGCCGACCTGCGGCGTCTTGGCTTCTTCTACCGCAGGGGTAGACACCACAAGCTGCTGGTGAAGTTCGCGGATACCAGCTTGCGCGAGACGACGGGAGACCTCGTCAACTGGTCGCTGTCTTTCGGCGACGGCGAAGCAGGTTTCTGGCTCAGATAAGGAGGCTGACATGGTTTCTGACAACGGAGATGCGAGGTCCGCCATACGCGGATGGCTTCAGGAGAACGTGACCGGCGGGCGCGACGTCCTGGCCGACGAGCCGCTCATTGACAACGGCGTCATGACGTCGTTGCAGACCGTCGAGCTCGTCGTGTTTCTCGAGGACACTTTCGGTATCGTCGTAGAAGACGAGGAGTTCGACGAAGAGAACTTCGGGTCCGTCGAGGCCATCGCCAGGCTCGTGGAGAGCAAAGCGGCGTGAGATCACGTCCAGAATTCACACTTCACGATCTGCTTTACAACTCCGTGGCGCGCGACCCGCAGAAAACGGCGGTCGTGGACGGTGATGCAAAGCACACCTACGAGGACCTGGAGCGCCAGAGCGGCTCCCTCGGCGCCGCACTCTCGGAGGCGGGCGTTGGGAGGGGCGACAGGGTTGGCATCTACCTGGACAAGTCCTGGGAGGCCGTCGTGGCGATGCTCGCAGCCTCGCGCATAGGCGCCGCCTACGTCAACGTGAACCCCCTGTTCAAGGCGCCCCAGGTCGAGTATCTCGCTGGCGACTGTGACATAAGGGTCATGATCGGGGACACCCCGAAGCTCGAGGAACTCCAGCCCAAGACGGTTCAGACCGCGTTCTACAGGGGTGCGAAGCCGGAAGGACAGGCCGCCAGATCCTACGTGGACGTAGCGGAGGCCTTGGAGGGTGAAGGCCTAAAGGTGGACAGGAATGTCTCCGAGTCTGACCTGGGGACCATCCTCTACACCTCGGGATCCACGGGGATGCCAAAGGGCGTCTCGACGAGCCAGCGCAACGTGGTGGTAGGGGCACAGATCGTCTCGACGTACCTGGAGAACACGCCGGAAGACCGGATACTTTCGGCGCTCCCCCTCAACTTCGACGCCGGGATGAGCCAGTTCACGACCTCCCTGCGGGCCGGCGCGACCCTGTACCTGCTCCGCTCCAGGTTGCCTGGGGACCTCTTGAAAGCGCTCAGGCGGCACGAGATCACGGGCGTGACCGGCGTGCCGCCCCTGTGGGCGCTCCTGATCCGGGGCGCCAGGTCCATCAGGGAGAACCCTTTGACGCATCTGCGCTACCTCGCCAACACGGGGGGAAGGATACCCCAGGCCAACCTCGACGAGTTGAGGGATCTTCTGGAGCCCGCGGGGACCAGGATCTTCCTCATGTACGGGCTGACGGAAGCGTTCCGCTCGACGTACCTCGTGCCTGAGGAGATACACCGTTCCTCCCCCGAGCAGGGCAACTGCATCGGCAAGGCGATACCGAACACGGAGATCATGGTGATAACCAGGGAAGGCAAAGAGGCGGCGCCAGGCGAGCCTGGCGAGCTCGTTCACCGGGGCCCCACCGTGGCGATGGGCTACTGGGGCAACGAGCAGGCGACAAGAAAGGCCTACCGCCCTAACCCGCTAGCCCCGCCGGAACTACTCGACGTCGAGAGGGTCGTCTACTCTGGGGACACCGTAAAGCGGGACGAGGAAGGGTACCTGTACTTCCTGGGGCGCGAAGACGCCATGATAAAGAACCAGGGCTACCGCCTGAGCCCCGAGGAGGTCGAGAACCTCCTGCTCGGCTCTGGGCTCGTTCACGAGGCCTGCGCCTTCGGAGTCGAGAACCCGGCCGTCGGGCAGGATGTGATCGCCGCTATCTCCCTACGGAACGGCGTGGAGGAAGGGGCCGTGGACAGGGTCAGGGAGTACGCCATAAACAACGGGCCACCCTACATGGTGCCCAAGGAGATACTCGTCAGGGATGAACTGCCCAAGACGGGTTCTGGCAAGATCGACCGCAAGGGGATAAGCAGTGCTTACTCAAACGGATAAAGCCAACGACCTGGCCTGGCGCTTCGGCGGGGAGCGCGGAGGCGAGTTCGCCCCTGCCGGCATCCCGGTCTCAAGGCTGGCGCATGAGTACGGGACGCCCTTCTACCTCTACCACGGGGAGATGATCTCGGAGAGGGTCAGCCGCGTCAGGGAGGCTCTGGGGACCGAAGTCTCCTACTCGATAAAGGCGAACCCGAGTCTCGGAGTATGCCAGCTCGTAGCCTCGGAGCGGGAGGCCGGTGCCGAAGTCGCCTCCTCAGGGGAGCTGGCGGTGGCGCTCGGCGCGGGTTTCGAGCCCCACGACATCGTCTTCGCGGGTCCTGGCAAGACCGATGACGAGCTCAGGCGTGCCGTTCTGGAGGGCATCTTCGCCGTCAACGTCGAGTCCACGAACGAGATCGACCGCCTCGCCCGTATAGCCCGAGAGGTGGGCAAAGATATCGGTGTGGGACTCAGGATCAACCCCGAGGCACAGCTCATGGGCTCAGGGATGCGCATGGGCGGTACGGTCGGACAGTTCGGCATGGACCAGGCTGAGCTCGGGGAGGCGGTACAGAAGACGCTCGGTAGAGCCGAACTCGCCCTGCGCGGCGTCCACGTCTACACGGCGACACAGGTCTTCGAGGTGGGGCCCCTCCTCGAGCACTGCCGCAATATTCTGGAGATCTCTCTGGAGGCGGCAGACCGGGCCGGCCGGCCGCTCCAGATGATCGACTTCGGCGGCGGCTTCGGGGTCCCCTACTTCGAGAAGATGAGTGAGTTCGACCTTGACGGCTTCGCCGACGGCTTCCGCGACCTACTCTCCTCCTACCGCCAGGACCAGCGCCTCGAAGGGTGCCGGTACCTCTTCGAGTTGGGGCGCTACCTGGTGGCCGACGCCGGCGTCTACGTAACCAAGGTCGTCGATGTGAAGGAGACGAGGGGCAAGACCTTCGTAGTCACGGACGGCGGCATGAACCACCATCTCACTGCGACGGGTAACATGGGCCAGGTGTTCAGGAAGGCATATCCGCTGCTCAACCTTACCCGCATGGGCGGGGTGCCCGAGGAGAGCGTTGCTGTGGCAGGACCCTGCTGCACGCCGCTCGATATGTTCGGCAACAACATCCCCCTAGCCACCCCTGAGGCAGGGGACCTGATCGGCGTCTTCTACAGCGGGGCTTACGGCTACTCCGCTTCCAACCTGGGCTTCCTGAGCCACCCCGCACCCGCCGAAGTGCTACTGTGGCAGGGAGGGGCTCACCTCCTGCGTCCCGGCGGCAGGCCCGAGGATGTCTTGAGCGGCCAGAGAGCGCTCTCGAAGCCGGAGTCCAGCGTACCAGGCTAATTTCCAGACCGCGTGGGGTCCGAACGTGAGTCGGCAACAGGGCTGCGCCAGCCAAAAAGCTCCGAAGGGCGTAGCGGGCTGTCTAAAACGCGGGCCCTAGGTAGGTTCCGTCTACCTCTGCCACGGGCACATCGGGCGTCGGGATCTTCCTGCCTTCGTCGTCTATCAGGGCGCCATACGCGGTCTCCCATTGATCGCGATAGACGACCTTGCCGTTTCTCGTTCTCTCATAGTACGTTACCCACTTGGAGGCATCCTCGGCTCTGAAGATGGGCTCGGACGACATCTCCACCTTGACTTTGTCAGGTACACCGTATACGTTGGCGTAGATGTAGCCGTCGTTCGAGACATACTCCTGCAGGAGCACGTATCCGTCAGAGGTGTTCTTGAACTTCATGTCCAGGTCGTCCGCCGTTCCAGGACCACCGTACCAGACCGTCGCGTCCATGCCCGGCCTGATGTAAGGCAACTGCGAGTAGTGGGCGGTGCGCTCCGTTATTTCCATGCCGGCGTAGAGAGCCGCATTGTAGAGCGTCGAGGTGACCTGGCAGAGTCCGCCTCCCTCGTCCACAGTCTCCGCGCCGTCCACGATGACGTGCGTCTGAAAGTAGTCGAGGTTGGCGACGTGCTCGAGCATCGAGAACGTATCACCCGGCGCCACGAAGGTACCGCTAATGGCACCAGAAGCGATCTTGAGGTTCTCCACCCGCGTCTGGCCCTGGTCTGTAGTCGCCGTGTAGTTGGTCCTGTAGGTGCCCTGCAATTCGCTCGGCTTGTTGGCTTCGAGCTCGTCCGTGGTGTAACGCGGCTTGGCCACAATAATAGGCACCTGGTACTCGCGCTTGCCTTCGAAGAGGCCACCCTGTATGGAGTCGAGTAGCTTCTCGCCCTCGACGCTCTGCCCTTCGTGGCCTGGTTTGACGAAAATGTCGCCGTCCGCGTCGAAGTCGTAGCTGGCCTCCACGGGCTTGACCGTAAGGTCGTTGTAGACGTCGGTGAGCCGGCCGTCTAGATGGTCGCGGTTGAGGCTGACATCGATCTTACCGTCCAGCTTGGTGACGTCGAGAGTCGACCCCAGATCCGCCGGTGAGAGGATCCAACTCTTCCCCTCAGCTTTGAGCGTTAGCTGCTCGGAGAGGGCTCCTCTGGCCTTCTTCGCCGCCGCCTCTGCCTCAGCCGTCACTACCCCAGGGTCGAGCACGTCGCCTCTGAGGTGGGCCTTCCCGCTCATATCTTCGATGGCGCTGTCCAAGCTCGCCATGGTGGCCGCGAGGTTCAACTCGTAGCCGTCGCGGGAGTTCGCGACCTCCACCTCCGAGCCGTAGATCTTTACGTCGGCCTCCCTCGGGGGGTGGTCTATCTGGGAGGCGATCTCGCGCACCTCGCCCCGCGCTTTCGCAGGCTGGTAGTCGATGTCAGGAGATATCGTCCTTCCGCCGAATGAGGCGCGCAGACGCTCGGAGAGCCGTTCGAGGATGTTCCCTTCGCGCCCGACGGCGTAGGCTTTATCCACGGTCTGATCTATGTTGAAGCTAACACCCATCTCGCGGGCCGTGCGGGTGAAATGCGCGGGGCCGGCGAAGTCGATTTCCTTGAGCGGACCCATGGCTCGGTTTCTGACGATCTGGCGTGCCTCGGCAGGTGTCTTACCGCCCAAAGAGACGCTGCCGACCTCCACACCGCGGTGTATCTTGCCCGAGTTCAGCCAGAAGTCAGCGGCGACGAGCACGGCAACGATGGCGCAGATGATGATTATAGGTCCCGCTATCCCCCGCCGGCTACTCCGCTTGCCCGAGTCGAAAGGGTTCAAGCTGGACGAGTAATGGCCATAAGACGCGCTCTGACGTTCGTTTCTCCCGCGCCTGTCCCGCTTTCTTCGGTTCTTGAGACTCAAATATCCACCCTCCGCGAGCGGCCTTCCATGCGCCCGAACGACAGATTTCTGGAGAGGTCCCCCCTCACTCTCTTGGCTGGCGACACCTCGCCCTGGCCCGAACGAGCGCCGCCCGGAAAGCCTAACACGGCAAGGGTGAGTACGCCACCTCTTTGCCGATGTGTGCAAGAGTGGGCCGCCACCAGGGGAACATCAGGGAGTCGTGTCCGGGTCGGCCTGTTCCTCCAGCGTCACCGCGGGGGTTCCGAGGATGGCGCCCTGGCTCTGCATCAAACGCCGCTCGGTGTCGTATGCCTGGACCATCATCGCGAGCTCCAGCCTGTCGCGCTCGGCGGGAAGGGTGCCCGTCTCCTCCTGCTTGACAAGCTCTGTGCCCTCGACGCCAAGGGCTCTCTCCAGCTCCCCGATCCTGCGCCGCATCTTGAGCCGCCCGCCCGGCGTCAGGCGCAGGTAGGTGCGCTCGTCTGGTCCCTGGAAGGGATAGACCCATGCGCTCCGCAACCAGTCCTGAAGGATCTCGTTCCTGAGCTCTTCTTTGTTCCTAAGCTCCATTTAGCTCTCTTCCGTTTCTCGCGTAATTTACCCTCTTCCATCCGGAAACGCCACCACCTTCCCGCCTTATGGAAGGGTATCATGAGCCCCATGCAGGAAGACCCC
Source organism: Rubrobacter sp. (assembly GCA_035715885.1). Taxonomy (GTDB): domain Bacteria; phylum Actinomycetota; class Rubrobacteria; order Rubrobacterales; family Rubrobacteraceae; genus Rubrobacter_D. The sequence goes on along the minus strand of DASTKM010000098.1, from coordinate 8,980 downwards.
ACGCTCACGCCCTGGAGGAGTCTTGGGGAGACCCTGGAAGGCTCCTTCGCGGCGCGCGCGCGAGGACTCCTCGCTCCTGATTTCGCAATCCTCGGCAGGGAGGGCCAGGAGATCGGACGTCTGGAGATTCACGGAGCCCAGGGAGCCGGACTAGGAGCCGGGGATCTGGAGGCGCGGATCGAACGCTCCACCCTCTCCGGCTACAGGATGCTCACGGAAGGCGCTGAGATTCTCGCGGCACAACCGCTCGGAGCTTGGAATGCGCCCGAGATAATGTGCCTGGACCGCCTCTACCAAGGCCAGCTTTCCCTCCTGCGCAACACGGCCAGGGCCGGACCGGCCGGGGAAAGGGCTACGGTACACATCACCGGAGGCCTCACCAACCGGTACTACGGGGCCGTCTTCGACGCCGGCGACGCAGGCTCACTACCTGTCGCCTTCTTCCTCCTCTATCTTACCGTCGCACTCAGACGCAAGGCCTACGTTACGGAAAGTAGCTAAGAGCGCGGGCTCGCCCAGCGGGACTGGTTCTACAGCGCCTCTCGAAGCGATAGAGGGCAAAACGCTCAACTGCTGACAAGCCGTCTGGCGAAGCTTGGCGGCTTGCTGACCAGCACGCTTCTCGAAAGGCTTGGCCTTTCGAGCTCTTTAGCGGAGCCGCCTGGGTAGCGGGAGGTCCTTGGGCGTTGCGTAGACGGTTACCGTGGAGCCCCTTGGAGCCAGCGTCCCCGCGGCCGGGTCCGTGGCCCACGTCACCCCGCGCGGTGCGAAACCGTCCTGGTAATCGTAGACGAACCTCACTTCGAAGCCTCTTCTGAGGAGGGCATCCTCCGCGTAATAGTCGTAGTAGGCCGTTACGTTCGGGACAGGGACCATCTTCGGCCTGGCCGGCCTCTTCGCCTGGGAGGACGCTGCCTCCGTCACAGAAGCGACGTTCTGGCCGCCGGACTGATCGGCGGCGGCTTCAGCGTTGGACTCCCCTTGCGCACCCTGGGGCGGCGATGGGGGTGCCGTCTCGACAGGGTTCATCCGGCTCAAGGTGCCTGCCACGCTGCCATCCTGTGGAAGGCCGACGAGCCCCGAGGCCAGTGCCCCTCCGCCGCCCAGGAGGAGTAGCAGAACGGCCACCGAGGCAACGACGAGCGCGCCACCACGAGCCTTGCGGCGCGCCTGTCCAGGCGCCTCTGTCGTCCCCGCCGACCTGGGCTGCGCTTTCATCTCTATGTCGTCGAGCATCGCGTTGGCCGAGAAATACCTGTCCCTGGGCTTTTTGGAGAGGGCCTTCATGATCACCGCCTCCATGCCTGGCGTGATCCTCTTGTTCAATCTGCGCGGCGGCTGCGGATCTTTGTGTATATGCTGCCTGGCGAGGCTCTTGACGTCGCCCGAGAACGGCGGCCTTCCCGTCAAGCAGTGGTAGAGGAGGACACCCGCTGAGTAGACGTCGCTCCTTGGTGTCGCGTCCTCGCCCCTGAGCTGCTCGGGGGACATGTAGCGGGCGCTGCCGACGATCTCACCGGCCTCGTCCATCAGGACATCATCCTCCTCGACGATGCGGGCGATGCCGAAGTCAGCGACTTTGACGGTTCCCCCCGACGTGAGGAGGATATTGGAAGGCTTGATGTCCCTGTGTATGATGCCCCGCCTATGGGCATAGGAGAGCGCGTGCAGAAGCTGTATCGCCATCCTCCTTACGAACTGCTCATTGAGGCGCCCGCTGCGGCGGCGACTGCGACCACCGAGGAGATCCCCGAGATCCCTGCCCGAGACACATTCGACAACGATGAAGGGCAGCTCGCCATCCTGGGAGATATCGTAGACCTTAACTATGTTCTCGTGGTCCAAGGAGGCCATCGCACGGGCCTCCTGCCTGAAGCGCCGCCTGAAAGAGGGCATCTCGGCGTAGCGATGATGTAGGGTCTTCAGCGCGACGGCACGACCGAGGATGTCGTCTTCAGCCCTGTAGACGACCGCCATCCCACCGGAACCGAGCGTGCTCTCTACCCTGTAACGTCCTGCGAGGACCGTTCCAACCGGCGTTTCCAGCCTCTTACCACCTTCGACCGTACGTGGACCCTGGAATGCAATAAGTATATATGCCCGAAGTCACTCCAGGTACACTACGGGAGGGCGACTATGACGTTACCCAACATGCTGGAGCATGTCAAACGTGCGTGGCACATCTAGAGGCTCGTTCCGGCCGAAGAAGGCCATCGTGGGGGTTTTGCTTGGCGAGCTACGCCAGCCGGACGGTCTGGGTCGTGTGAGGGGCCCGTCGAAGTCGAGGTGCGCGGCTCGAAACAAAGTAGCACTTCAGCGAGTCAGCACGCTCCAGCCTTCGCCTTCGCTCGTCAGCACTTCAGCCCGGCGGCTGCGCCGCCTTGTCAGCCAGGGCTCGCACACGCTACAAGCTGACGAGCTGAAATGCTCACGTGCTGAAAGACTTCAGCAGATCACTTCTCTGACCCAGGCGGCGACCCAGCCTTCTTCCGACCTCACGTAGTCGCCCCTCCACGAGATACCCTTGAGCCGGTCGAAGATCCTGGCGGCTTCGACCGGGTCGTCGAGCCCGATCTCGACGCCCATGGCCTCGATCTCGCTACGCGGCACCTGGACCGGGATGCTCTCGAACCTGTCCTTCAACACCTCGCGCATCCTGATCTGCTGCTGCCTGTCGGGGGTCCGGTATCTACCCTCTCTGATGGCCGACCTCCTCTTCGGATACCGGACAGTCTGCCTTTCCCAAAGGAACGAGACTGTCGTACAAAACACTACGCAGGGTCGAAATTCGGCCGATCAGTAGGTGGGTGTTGACTCCACCCTTCTATGCCTTTCCCTTTCGCCTGCGGCCGCTCTTGAGGAGCGAGTAGCCGACAGGCACGACGAGCAGCGTGAGGAACGTCGAGGTCGCGAGGCCTCCGACGACCGTTATGGCGAGGCTCGACGAGATCAGACCGTTACCGCCGCCGGAGAGCCCGAGGGCGAGCGGCATCAGGGCGAAGATGGTGGCGAAGGCCGTCATCAAGATGGGCCTCAGACGCGCCCGACCGGCAGCCAGAATAGCCTCGTCGGAGGTCTCGTAACGGGCCTGCGCTTTGACGGCGAAGTCGACGAGCAGGATGGCGTTGGAGACCACGATTCCGATAAGCAGTAGGACGCCGAGCAGGGAGGGTACGGAGATGGCCGTATTCGTCAGGTAGAGCGCTCCGAAGGCCCCGACCGTCGTTAGGGGCACGGCGAGCAGTATCACCAGCGGGACGAGTAGCGAGCCGAAAAACACGACCAGTAACAGGAAGACGAGCACCAGCGCCACGATTATGGAGAGGAAGAGGTTCCTGAAGCTCTCGTCTATGTCCTCGTTCTCGCCGCCGACATGCGCCGTGACGTTCGCCGGCAGGTCGAGGTCGGCAATGGCCCTCTGGGCCTCCGTGGAGACCGTCTGGGTGTCTGTAGAAGTGATCCCACCCGTGACCGTGACGGCACGCTCCCCGTCGGTGCGGCTGACGGCCGCTGGAGACTCTACCTCTGCCACCTCGGCGACGGCTCCCACGGTAGTGTCGCTCCCGACCGGCAACCCCAGCACCTCATCCAACGAATCCACGGAGCCCTGGGGCACGCCAACTACGACAGGCGTTTCCCCGAGCGTGGTCACGGTGCTTTCGCCGAGAAGGGAGCCAAGCGAGCCCGAGACCTGTACGGGCGAGAGCCCTGCTTTCGCGGCCTTCTCCGGATCTACTTTGATCTCCACCTCGGGGTTGCCGCCCGAGAGGTCGCTCTCCACGTTGTTCACGTCTTCGAGCTTGCGAAACTCATCGGAGACGATGTCCGCCGCCTTTGCGAGCTCCTCCTTGGAACCGCCGGTGAGGACGGCTTCGAGCCCGCCCTGGGGTGGGCCGTTCGAGAGAATCTGGATCTGGAAGTTCTCCCCGTAGAGCTCGTCGCCCTCATTATCCACCCGATCCAACGTATTCCTGACGTCCGCGCTCTCTCTTACGTTGATGAAGGCCTGGGCTTTGTTGCCAGGCCTGACGGGGGACTCGGGGTCCTGGGTGTCCTCACCCCCGATGGAGACCTGGTAACTCTTTATGCCTTCGTCCTGTTGCAGGAAGTCCTCGAACGGGCGCAGCTTCTCGCTCGTCTTCCCGAGGGCCGTGCCCGCAGGCAACTCCACGTCCGCGATGAGGAGACGCTCCTCGCTCGGCGGGAAGAATGTAACGGGCAGGAACCGCACGAGCCCGAGTCCCCCTGCGAATGTAAGGAGTGCGAGCAACAACACGGCCATCCTGTGTCGCAAACCCCAGCGCAACATCGGGGTATAGAGCCGCAAGAGCAGCCCGTCCGACTCGCCGCCGAAACGCTGCGTCCATGCCTGGAAGGGGAGGAAACCGCCGCTCCCGTCCTCGGAGGCGTCTTCATCCGTCCTCTGTGGCGTGCGGTCTCCCTTACGGCGCCTGAGGAAGATGCTGACGAGCACGGGGATAATGGTCACGGCCACGATCAACGAGGCTACTAGCGCGAGAGCGACTGTCAGCGAGAGCGGGACGAAGAACTTGGAGACTATTCCGCCGACGAGGGCCAGAGGGAGAAAGACGGCGATCGTCGTTAGCGTCGATGAGGTGATGGCGCTGGCCACCTCTGTGGTCCCCTTGAGGGCAGATTCCTCCGGCTCGTAGCCGCTTTGCACGTGGCGATAGGAATTCTCCAGCACCACGATCGCGTCGTCGACCACCCTGCCCACGGCTATCGTCAGGCCTGCGAGGGTGATTATGTTCAGCGTCAGGTTATCTACCCAGGAGAAGAGGAGGGCGGCGAGCACAGAGGTAGGCAGAGAGACCGCGGTGACCAGGGTTGCGCGTACGGAGCGCAGGAAGGCGAAGATCACCAGTATCGCGAGTACGGCCCCGACGAGCGCCTCCTCGACGAGCCCGTTTACCGACTCCTCGACGTCGGTCGCAGCGTTGGCCACGACCACGACCTGATCCCGCCCGATCTCGTCTCGCACGTCATCGAGTACTCTCTCGACCTCTTGTGCAACCTCGACGGTGTTGGCGTCTGTCTCCTTGATCACGTTAAGGCCCAGGCTCGGTTCACCGTTGGTACGCGAGATCCCCGATAGGCCCGAGCCCACCTTACGCACCTGGGCCACATCCCCTAGCAGCACCGGCTCCGCAGCGGGAGATCCCATCGTTCCCACCGCTCTACCGGCGGGAGGGGCGAAAGCTCTGGTCGGAGCGGCGGCAGCGCCGGCCGGAGCGCCACCTGGAGGAGCTGCGCCCCTGGGTGAGGCAGAGCCTTGAATATCTGCGGGCGCGGTGGAAGGGGCCCCGCCGGTATCGCCGCCGTCCACCCCGACGGGGAGGTCTTCGAGGGCACTTATCCCTCCGATCTCGCTGGTGGTGCTTACGGGGGTCTCGCGTCCGTTTACGGTGACGCTACCCACGGGAGCATCCACCTCCGCCCCGCTTAGCGCGCCGACCACGGCGTCGATAGAGAGGCCCTTCTCCTTCACCTTGTCGGGGTCGAGATCCACCTGGATACGTTTCTCGGCCCCCCCGATCAAGTCGACGCTCGCCACGCCGTCGACTTCCTCGATGGAGGAGACGACCTCGTCCTCGGCGTATCTTGTGAGGTCGGCGAGATCCTGGTCCTCTGCGGCTAGCGAGAGCGACAGGATAGGGAACTGCGAAGCAGACTGGCTCTTTACCTCGGGATCTCCCGCCTGTGAAGGAAGCTGTATGCCGTCGAGGGCCGCCTGGAGGTCGGACTCGGCCTCCTCGGTGTCGGCGTCGAGGTCGAACTCGACGACCACGACGGAGAACCCCTGCGAGGAAGTGGACCTGACCGACTCTATCCCCTGCACCCCGTTTATTGCGTCCTCGACAGGCTGCGTTACCTGCTCGTCGACCAGATCTGGTCCGGCGCCAGCCACGGGGGTCGAGATGGTTATGATGGGGAAGGAGATGTCTGGCAAGAGCTCCTGGTTGAGGCGCGTCGTCGCATAGACCCCGCTCCCGATGAGCAAAATCGTCGCCAGGATGACGACGGACTTGTTCTTTAGACACCAACGGACGATCCTCTGCATCAGATCTCCTCCCCCGCAGCGGCGCCGAAACTCTGGGCCAACAACCTCAGGCCCTTGACGAAGGCCAGAGCCTCCCCGTCCGTCATCTCGCTCATGGCGTCATGCAGTGGGCGACGACGGTCCCTCACAATGCGCCTGGCTACCTCGCGCATGCCTGCCACGTAGTCTACGAGAACGACCCGCCGGTCCGCCGGATCGTTGTGGCGGTCCACCATCCCATGCTCGGCCAGCTTGTCAACGAGCTGCGTCGCAGCCGGCGGTGAGACCCCTAGCTCCTCGGCGAGTTGTCCAACGGACCGCGGCCCACGAGCCAACGCTATCAAAACCTGAATGTGCCCCGGCGAAACCTGAACGTCCGTAGCCACCCCACGGCGTGCGATCTCACCCATCTCCACAGGACTGGGCCGCTCGACCAAGCGCATCAAAGTCGGTAGTAACATCAGGGTCTCGTCAACGAGCCGTTCCCTGTCCATGTGAATGCTCCTACAAATTTAAGCTGCTTATATAATCTGCATAAATGCTAACCCAGGCTCTAGGTTTGTCAACGAGGAATGTGGCCGACGCTTTCGGTACGATCCTGGCGTCGAGCATGTCTGAGGAGGTGGGATGAAGCTGAGGACGTCGCTCCTGGCGATAGGGGGCATTGGCGGGGGATTAGCGCTCTACAACCGGCGGTTGGAGAGGAGTGGTGGGCAACTTCCGAACCGGCTCGGTGGTGAGGTGCGCTACTACCGGTGGAGGGGTGGGGATCTCGCGTACTCGGTGGCGGGGGATGGTGAGCCGCTGCTCCTGGTGCACGGCGTCTACGCCGGGGCGTCTTCCTTCGAGTTCCGCAAGAACTTCGAAGAGTTGTCGAAGAGCTTCAGGGTATATGCCCTGAACCTCCTGGGGTGCGGTTTGTCGGAGAGGCCTTCGCGGCGCTACGAGCCCGAGGACGTCGCGTTGCAGATCGAGGACTTCGTAAGGGAGGAGATCGGGGGCCCTGCCCACCTCGTGGCCAGCTCTCTCACGGCGGCGCTCGTCATGCCAGCCGTCGTTCGGAGTGGGCAGCTCTTCCAGAAGCTAGTCCTGATCTGTCCGACGGGCTACGGGATCCTGGACCGTCCCTCAGGACGGCTGGGGGATGTGATCTACGGCCTCTTTCTCGCGCCGATCCTCGGGAATACGCTCTACCACGCCATCGTCTCCGAGCGGGGCATCCGCTACTATCTGGGTAGCATGGCCTACCACGATGCCGATCTCGTTACAGAAGAGCTGGTCGAGGATTTCTACAGCACTGCTCACCAGCCTGGGGCGAGATACTTCCCTGCGGCCTTCGTCTCAGGCAAGCTCAACCTGGGGGTCGCCGACCTCTGGATGCGGGTGCCGCACAGGACCCTCATCTGCTGGGGCCTCGAAGCGCGTACGGTCCCTGTCCGCGAAGCGCGGCGTTTCGTGGAGAACAACCCCCGATGTGAACCACGTTTCTTCAAGGATGCCGCCCTCCTGCCACACGACGAGCGCGCCAGGACCTTCAACGAAGAGCTGAAGACGTTCTTGCTGAAAAAGTAGGGAAGCCTGGCCTGGATCCGCACCGCGTCAGTGTTTCACGGCGATACCATCGCGGGCGGCACGTCTAGTTCGCAGGAAAGAGGAGAAGCCCTCGACCACGAGCGAGATACCCAACCAGGCCCACCCGACACCGAACAGAGCCCACAACACGGCGCCGAAGGAGCCAAAGTCCCGCGAAAAAGAGATCAGGCCGCACATCGACCCGAGGACGAAAGGCAGCAGGCCCCAGGTAGGCAAAGCGCCTTCGCGGGGGGATGTAACGGCGAAGAGGATAGAACCCACGGCCAGAACGAGCAGCCCGAGTCGGAAGGCTTTGTAAGCGGGCGCTGTCACGATAAAGATGTCGTCGATACCGAGCCAATACAGGCCGATGTCGCCCGCGATGATCAGGACAAGTCCCACAACGGCCACGAAGAACCCCAGCTTCTCCAACAGGCCGGAATGCTCTGACTGCCGCAACTGCAGACCGACCAGGCCGAGGAGGATGAGCAGTGGGGCCGACCAGAACATCTTCCAGAAGACGTTTGGGGTGTGGAAAGCGAGATTGGAGATGGAGACGCCAGTAGGAGAGAGCGCCCACAGCAGGCCACCTGGCACGCACAGTATGCCGCTCCATTTGAGGAGGAATGACAACAGCCTACGCAAGACTTCTCTTACCTCTCCGGTACGATAGCATCAGGCGCCCGATCAATAGTGGGGCAAGGGGCCGCCGGCGTCCTTGATCACGTATTCGTCGAACATCTTCTTCACCACGTCGGGGTTCGACGAGGCGATGTCCTTGTCCATCTTCGGGTCGTTTTCCAGGTCGAAGAGGTGAGGGTCTGAGCCGTTGTAGAGGCTGAACATAGCGTACTTCTCGTCGCGGGCCCAGACGTGGTCGTGGTAGCCGGCCGTAAAGTGTGGCCTGGGGTCCGGTTCCTTTCCGTCCAGCACGACTGAGAGGTCCTGCCCCCCCATCTGCGGGTGAGGTTGCAGGCCCATCGCACCTAGTATCGTTGGCGCCACATCGTGGGTTGAGGCGTAGTGGTCGCTAGTCTGGTCCGCGCCCTTGCCTCCAGGGTGCCTGATAAAGAAGATGGTATCGGTGAGCTCGGGGTAGAGCGCACCGGCGACCTTGCCGGCGTAACCGTGCTCCCCGAAAGCGTGTCCGTGATCCGAGAGCACTATCAGCATGGCGTTGTCCAGGATCCCGAGTGCTTGCGCCTTGTCGAGGAAGTGGCCCAGCCAGTGGTCGGTCATCGTCACCTCGGCGGAGTAGCGCGCGTGCATCCGCTCGAGCTGGCGCTCCGTGAGCCAGTCCGAGGGCCCGCTGCTCGAGGTCACGGGCTCGGGGCCATCGTATCCATC
>DASTKM010000097.1:0-6527 GCA_035715885.1 Rubrobacter sp. | reverse complement strand
GATCTCCGTCGGCGCCGTGACCGTAACGGCGACCTCTTCGGGCTCAGAGAGCAGCGTCACGCCCTCGGGGAGCGTGAGGTCGCCCAGGGTGAGGTTCTCGTGCATACCTAGGCCCGAGACGTCGATCGTGACCTCCTGCGGGATGTCGCCGGGGAGGGACTCCACCTGGATCTCGTAGGCGACCTGCTGCAGCACACCGCCTTCCTCCACGCCTGGGGCCTCGCCGACGACAGCGAGCGGGACCGTAACCTCGATGCGCTCGAGCATGTCTACCGGCGCGAAGTCGACGTGGAGCAGGACCCCGGAGACAGGGTCACGCTGCGCGTCCATGACGCGGGCCGTGGAGGTAGCCCCATCAAAGTCTATGTTGTAGAGGGCATTGTCACCGAAGTGATGGAGGGTGTAGTCCACGGTCTTCGTCGGGACCGCTAGCGCCGTGCTCCCGCCGGCCTCGTTACCCTCGCCGTAGAGGACGGCAGGGGTCATCCCCGAGGCCCTGAGGCGTCGGGCCGCGTTCTTGCCCCGCGTGTCGCGCTCCTGCGCCTGTAGATCCACGTTGTCTGCCACGTCTCGCTCCTAACGGTCTAGAAGAGTTGGTTCTCGCCCATAAAGACCTCGCTCACCGACTCGTCCGTGAAGACGTTCTTGATGGTGCTCGCAAGGATCGGTGCGATATTGAGTGTCTGTATCTTAGACCGCGGCTCATCCTCCTTCAAGGGCAGCGTGTTGGTCACAACCACCTCCTTGAGGGGGGAGTCTTCGATCTTCCGGTAGGCGTCCCCCGAGAACTCGCCGTGGGTGGCTGCGGCGCTAACCTCGATCGCGCCTTGTTCCACAAGGCGCTTCGCGGCGTTGACCAGGGTCCCGCCCGTGGCTACTACGTCGTCGATCATGACGACCCGCTTGCCCTCTACGTTCCCTATGACGTGCGTCACTTCAGAGTGTCCCGGCCTGTCGCGCATCTTGTTCACTATGGCCCAGGGGAGCCTGAGGTGTCCGGCGAGCTGCTTGGCGACCTTGACCTCGCCCGTGTCGGGGGCGACCACGACGGCGTCCTCCGCGTCCTGGAAACCCTGGTCCACAAAATAGTCGACGAACGTGTGCATCGCCGTCAGGTGATCCACGGGGAAAGAGAAGTAGCCCTCGATCTGGCCCGAGTGCAGGTCCATCGTCATCACCCGCTCAGCCCCCGCGGCCTGGATCATATTAGCTATAAGGCGCGCGGTTATGGGCTCACGCGGCTTGGTCTTGCGGTCCTGGCGCGAGTAGGCGTACCACGGGATGACCGCCACGATCCTTTTGGCAGAGGCCCTTTTGGCGGCGTCTATCATGATGAGCAGTTGCATCAGGTTCTCGTTGACAGGGTCGCACAACGACTGCACGATAAACATGTCAGCTCCCCTGACGCTCTCCAGATACCTGGCGTACAGCTCACCATTGGGGAATTCCCTCAACTCGACCCTGCTCAACTCTATGTCGAGCCGCTCGGCAATACGTTCGGATAGATCGGGATAGCCCTGGCCGCTGACTATCATCAGCCGCTTCTCTGTGGTCTGCGTCAGATAGCCGTTCTGCATCATCGTCGCGCTAGCCCTCCGTCTCTTTCTTGGCCGAATCGCCTTGCTGCGCCCTCTTTCTACGCCGCTGGGGAGACTCCCGGATCGCACGCGCCGGGGCTCCTACGGCCAGTTTGCCCGCTGGCACGTCTTTGTTAACCACCGACCCGGCCCCTGTGTAAGCATCCTCGCCGACCGTGACGGGCGCGATGAGGTTCGTGTTCACTCCTGTATGGACCCCGTCTCCCACCAAGGTACGGTGCTTGTTCTCGCCGTCGTAGTTCGCCGTTATGGTCCCGGCCCCAAGGTTGGCGTCGGCCCCGATCTCCGCATCCCCCACGTACGAGAGGTGAGGAATCTTGCTCCCCGCCCCTACGCGCGAGTTCTTGACCTCGCAGTAAGCCCCGACCTTGGCCCCTGGATCGAGGACCGTACCGGTCCGCAGGAAAGAGTAGGGACCGACGCTCGCCCCGTCACCGACCTCGGCCCCGCGTCCCACCGAGTGCTCCACGAGGGCGCCGTCACCAACACGCGTGTCCTGGAGGTCTGTGGAGGGCCCGATCACGCAGTCCGTACCGATCCTCGTCTCCCCGCGCAACAGGCTTCCAGGCAGGATCACAGTGTCGCGCCCGATCTCGACCGAAGCCTCTATGTGCGTAGAAGCCGGGTCCCTCACCGTCACCCCGTCCCTCATGTGGGCATCCAGGATGCGGCGCCTGAGAATCGCCTCGGCCCGCGCAAGTTGGGAGCGGTCGTTGACGAGGTTCGCCTCCTCAGGATTCTTGAGCCTGTAAGTGACCGCCCGGCTGCGCCGCCCGATCGTCTCCAGTACGTCTGTCAGGTACAGCTCGCCGCCCTGATTCTCCGAGGTGAGCCCCCCGATCGTATCCCTTATCTCGGAGAGTCTGAACGCGTAGATGCCGAGGTTGACGAGCCTGATCTGTCGCTCGTACTCGGTCGCGTCCCTCTCCTCGACTATCCTGACCACGCCGGCGTCCTCGACCACCCTCCCGAGGCCACTCGGGTCCTCCAGCTCGGCCACGAGGACCGTCGCCCCAACGCCGGCGGAACTGTGCCGCTCGACCAGTTCTCCGAGGGTCCCATCAGAGATAAGGGGCCCGTCGCCGTTGACCACGAGGAGCACGCCGTTCACTTCATCTTCGAGCGCGGCCAGGGCGACGCGCACGGCATCACCGGTCCCGCGCTGTTCCTCCTGCAGAACAGGCTTCGCGTCCTCGGGCAGGACTGCTTCGACGAGCCCGGCCTGATGGCCTACAACGACGAATAGCCCCTCGGGGACGAGGGGCCTGGTGGCTTCGATCACGTAGTTGACCATAGGGACACCGCACAGGGTGTGCAGCACCTTCGCCCGGTTCGACTTCATCCTGGTGCCCTTGCCAGCCGCCAGGATCACGGCGAAGATCGGCGAACTCTCAGACATGTACTAGCACCACTCCTATCGTTCGTCTACCCGGCTGTCGCCTACCACACGCTCATCTGCTGGGGCGGCAGGATTCGAACCTGCGATCCCGGGACCAAAACCCGGTGCCTTGCCACTTGGCCACGCCCCAGTACAGGCCCGCGACGATTATACCGGAGCGCCTTTTCGCCGTCAGAACCTCGATTGATAGGACCCACTTGCGTGCGTCCGATCTTTCTGCTCAGTCAATCTCCACCCCGCGAGGAACCGGCTCGTAGACGTTGACGAAAGGAGCATTGACCGTATCCTTCGCGATCCCGGCTGCTTCAGCGTCTTCGAAGGCTCCGAAGACTGCCGTCCCGCTGCCGCTCATCGAAGCCCCCAGCGCCCCTGATGCTAGAAGCGACTGCTCGAGGTCGGCTACCTCTGGGATGATGTCCCTGGTCACGGGGGCCAGGTCGTTGCCTACGGCCGCGGCGAGGGCCGGGAGACTCCCCGAACGCAACGCCGAGACGACAGGCTCGACGGAGTGTGTGATATTTATTCTTGCCTCGTCGAAGGCGTGGTAGATCTTACCCGTGTCCGCGCTCCGGGGCGGTGTGGCGACGACGAGGAGATGGGCCGGTGGCACAGGAAGCGGCGTGAGGATCTCCCCGACGCCTTCGCCCATGGCGGTCCCTCCCGAGATGCAGAAAGGCACATCGGCCCCGATGCAGGCCCCGATTTCACGCAACTCATCTACCCGCAGCCCGAGGCCGAATAGCCCGTTTAGCCCGACGAGGACCGCCGCTGCATCGGCCGAGCCGCCACCAAGTCCAGACCCGGCTGGAATCCTTTTACGCAAAAGGACCTCCACAGGAAGCTTCTCACCGGTCAATCTCTGCAGCGCCTTCCAGGCCAGGTAGGTAGTGTTGTGTTCCTGCGGTCCGATCTCCACCTCTTCAGGCTCCAGCGAGAGATCGAACCCTCCGTCGGCGCGCCGTAACAGCAGCTCGTCGGCGAGCGAGATGCTCTGCATGACGGTCCTGACCTCGTGGTACCCGTCCACACGAAGCCCGAGAACGTCAAGCGCGTAGTTGACCTTGGCGAACGCCCCGAGCCGAACCTCCCGCATCACAACGCCCAGGATAGCGCCGCGTACAAGGCCGCGAAGTTTTCCGGCATCAGCTCCTCAGCCCTCACGTTAGGCCCATGTCCAAGGGACTCGAGAAGCCGTGGAGCCGGCCCGCGGGCCGGCTCTGGCAGGTTGTTTACGAGCTGTTTGCGGCGGCTTCTGAACGCGCTTAGCACCAGGCGCTTTATCCCTGTGTAGTCATCCGGCGGTTCTCTGCGACCCATTTCGACGACCGCGGAGTGTACCCTGGGAGGCGGATCGAACACCGTCGGCGGGACTTTGTGCAAAATCCTGACGCGCGCCAGAAGCTGCGTTAGCACGGCGTATGCAGCGTAGTCCTTGGAACCGCGCTCCGCCGCCATCCTGCGTGCCACCTCGAACTGCACCATAAATCGCAGCGTCCGCAACGTCTCCACTTCCTCGAGCAACAGCAGCACGAGCGGCGAGGCGATGTTGTAGGGCAAATTGGCGGCCAGCCTGTTTGGCGCGGGGTCGAGTCCGGAGTAATCGAGGCGGAGGGCGTCTCCTTCGTGAATCCGCACGTTCGCCCTCTCTCCAACGGCCTCACGCAAGCTCGGCAGCACGTCGGGGTCCAGCTCCACGGCATGTACCAGCGCGGCCTTATCGGCGAGGAAAGCCGTCAGGAATCCCCGTCCCGGGCCGACCTCGAGGACCACGTCATCCTCCGTTATGCCCGAGGCCACTATCCTGGCGGTGTTGGGGTCGTTCAGGAAGTGCTGTCCGAATCGCTTTTTCGGGAAGCCCGGCTCGGACACCGCAGCTTATACCTCTAGAGGCAGGCCGAAGAGGGTGCGGGCGTTACGGGTGGTGAGGGTGGCCAGTTCCTCATCTTCTATCCCGAGCCGCTCGGCGACGAATCCGGCCGTGTATACGACGTTTTCGGGTGCGTTCTTCTTGCCGCGCACAGGCTGGGGACTGAGGTAGGGGGCGTCCGTCTCCACGAGGATGCGCTCCTCGTCTATCAGGCGGAGCACCCTGGCCGTCGCGCTGTCCCTGTACGTGACGTTGCCTGCTAGGCCGACGTAGTAGCCGCGCTCCGTCGCCTCCCTGACCTCACGGTCGCCGCCCTCGAAGCAGTGCAGGACGATAGGAACCCTGGCGCTTCCGAGGCAGGCCATCGTGTCAGCGAAGGCTTCGCGGGAGTGGATCACCAACGGCAGGCGCGTATCGTTGGCAAGGGAGATCACATCCTCGAACAGCGCCCGCTGCACCTCCCCCGACCACTGAGAGCGGTAGTAGTCGAGCCCCACCTCACCAAGGGCCACTATCCCCGGCGACTCCGAGAGCTCGGCCAGCGCTTCGAGGTCGGCCGCCGTGTACGTACCCGCGTTGTGGGGATGTATACCTGCCGTCGAGTAGACATTCGGCAACACCGCCGCAAGTTCGGCCCCCCTCTGCGAATCCTCGACGTCGGTCCCGACGTTCACAACAGCCACGACTCCGACCTCCGCAGCGCTTCTTACCGCTCTCTCCGGCGAGACCTCGAGCCGCAAAAGGTGCGTGTGCGAGTCCACGAGCATAGCGCCCATCACCTCTTCCCCAGAGTCATCAGCGAGGGGCATTATAAAGGTATCGGGTGTCAGGTGTGGAAGGCGTTTCCACGCTGAAGTAGAAACCTCCTTCAACCCTTTACCAGACGCTCGTAGATCTCACCGCGACGATGTCCCGAGTCGCGGGCTGCCCTAGCTGCTGCCCGCGAAGGACTCTCCCCCTCCGCCACGTAGTCCCGCGCCCGGCGGACTACCTCTTCGAGGCCCTCATCCGCCGTTCCGCCGCGGATTACGAGCACGATCTCGCCCTTTACCCTCCCGGGGAAGTGCCTGGCAGCCTCCTCAGCCGTCCCCCTGAAGACCTCCTCGTGGAGCTTCGTAAGCTCCCTGCACACGGCGACCGGGGTCCCGGAAGGAAGATCCCTTAGCGTCTTCCCGACCCGATGTGGTGACTCGAAGAGCACGAAGGTGGACGGCTCGGTGGCGACGCGCTCCAGTAACTCCCTGCGCTCTCTTCCCTTGCGCGGCGGGAAGCCGGTGAAGACGACCGTATCGGCGGGTAGCCCCGAGACCACTAGTGCCGTGGTGAGGGCCGATGGGCCAGGGAGGGCCTCTATCTCGACGCCGGCCTCGATGCAGGCGCGCACTAGCCTGTAGCCAGGATCGGAGACGAGCGGGGTGCCGGCGTCGGTGACGAGGGCTACGCGCTCCGTCTTCGCCCTTTCGGCCAGGTCGGGGGCCAGGCGTTCCTCGTTGTACTCGTGGTAGGCGATGAGGTCCTTCTTTATCTCGTAGTGGGCGAGCAGGCGTCCAGTACGCCTGGTGTCCTCGCAGGCCACGAGGTCTACCTCACGCAGGTACCTGAGGGCCCGAAGGGTGATGTCCTCCAGGTTGCCTATGGGGGTTGGGACTACTGTGAGGGGCAT
>DASTKM010000096.1:0-2658 GCA_035715885.1 Rubrobacter sp. | reverse complement strand
CGCCCCGCTCACCATAGAGGCCCCCAGGGGGAGCCTGGTCAACGCGGCCTACCCTGCTGCGGTCGTGGCCGGGAACGTCGAGACCTCCAACCGCATCGCCGACACCGTGCTCGCCGCGCTCGCTGGCTTCGCCCCAGAGAGGATACCCGCGCAGGGCCAGGGTACGATGAACAACACCGTGATCGGGGGTCAGGGCTGGACGTACTACGAAACCATCGGCGGCGGCCAGGGGGCAAGCAACAGGGGTCCAGGTCCATCAGGCGTCCACGTCGGGATGAGCAATACCCTCAACACTCCTATCGAGGCCTTTGAGATGGAGTATCCCATGCGGGTCGAGCGCTACGAGCTGCTCTACGACTCTGGCGGGGACGGCGAGCACCGCGGCGGCGATGGCATCGTCCGCGCCGTGCGTGTACTCGAACCCGCCAGCCTCTCGTTGCTCACCGACCGCCGCCGCCACGGGCCGCGCGGCGTCGACGGCGGCGAACCTGGAAGAGTCGGCCGCAATCTCCTGGGCGGCGAGGAGTTGCCGCCCAAGGTCAGCAGGGAGATGGAGGAGGGAGACGTCGTGGCCGTCGAGACACCCGGCGGTGGCGGTTATGGGCGTGCCGGCGGGGGCACGTAGCTGCTAACCTCTTGCCGTGGTCTACTTACCGGAGGGAGCAAGCAGGATGAACGGTGTCGTCGAGGGGCTCTACGTTACAGGAGAAGGCAGCGCGGCCATGGAGCGCGTGGAGGAGGTCCGTACCGTCGAGGGGTGTGGCATCGAAGGGGACCGCTACTGTGAGGGGACAGGATTCTGGACGCGTTACGGAGACGTTTGTGAGGTGACCCTGATCGAGGGCGAAGACCTCGACTACATCGAGAACGAGCTGGGCATCAGCGTCAAGAACGGCGAGCACAGGCGCAACATAATCACCCGCGGCATAAGGCTGGGCGACCTGCGCAGGAAGAAGTTCCACATCGGGGAAACCGTGCTGGAGTACGACCGCCCACGTCCGCCCTGCAGGCACGTACAGGACCTGAGCCAGCCAGGGATGAGGCGGGCCCTCAAGGGTCGAGGCGGCATCTGCGCCAGAGTCGTCCGGGCCGGCAGCATCAGGGTACAGGACGCTATCGAGACAGAGTAGCGTTCACTGGGGGGCAAAGCCTGGTGGGGTTCGGGACGAGACATCCGCTGCCAGGAACTGGTTTCTCGTATTCGAACCAGTAGTCGATCCATACGCGGCGCATGAGGTTGTCCTCGCTTATGGGTATGGCCAGGACCAGCGGGAGGAAGAACACGGTCAGGGCCACGGCGCAGGCCGTAAAGGCGACGACCACCCAGGGCCCCCACCGCAGTCGATTCCAGATCTTGCAGAGCCAGTAGACCAGCGCCAGGATGGCGAACGGGTAGATGGGCAGGTAATTGTAGATGTACGGGATCCTGGTGCCGGCCACCCAGGGCGCGAGGAGGAACACGTAGCCGAGCACTATCGGTATGATCGGGTCGTCCGCCGAGAGCTTCCTGGCTACGGCTTTGCGCGCTATGTCGAGGATGCTCACGACCACGGCCAGCGTGCTGCTCCACCAGATCAGGGGGTTGCCGATCGCGACGATTACCTGTAGCAATCCCTCCGCGTTCGCCCCGTAGAAAAAGCGTATGGGCCGCAGCATGATCGGCCAGCTCCACCAGGGCGAGCCCCAGGTGTGGGGGATGACGGCGGTGACCTTGCGCGCGGCATCGACGTGCCAATCCCAAGCCCACACCCATGCTTCGATGGGGTTCGCAGTGATGGTGATGAGCGCCCCGACGTAGACCACGGCGACGTAGACGACAGCGGCGACCCAGAGCCCCCCCAGAAATGGTCGAAGCAGTCCCTTGCGCCAGAGGACATAGCCAATGGGCACGGCGACAGGGAAGGCTGCCCACTTGACGGCAATGGCCATGCCGAGCAGTACGGAAGAAAAGATCACCTGCCTGTCACTCTCGGCTCGCAGCGCCGCAAGAATGGCCGCGAGCACGAAGAAAACAACGAAGATGTCCATGACCCCGGTCCTGGAATGGACTATGAATATCGTCTCGGCGGCGAAGAAGGTGGCCATCAGCATGGCGCCAACCCTCTCCTTGAGGCAATACCAGCCGAGGACTGCCGCGAGCGGCAAGAGAGCCAGGCCGAATAATGTAGGCATGATCCTCCACCCAAGGGCCTCGTTGCCCAGGAGGGAGATGCCGGCTGCTATGATGAACTTTCCCAAGGGCGGATGAAGGTCGAACTGGTAGACGCCCTGTAAGTACTTATTGGCCATCGCCGGGAAGTACTTCTCGTCCCACAGGATCCTGGGTGGGAACCCAAGATGGTACAGTCTGGCCCACACCCCAAGCGCGACCGTGCAGAAGCTGATGAGCAGCATCGAGCGGTAGGCCCACGATCCGTCGTGGCTCAGGAAGGACTTCACAGGACGCACGTTACTAGGTTTCGCGAAGGTTTGTAAGTGAGAATCGCTTCAGTACTAGATTACTCGCCGGTGGAATCAGCGGCGAGGTCCGTGAGGCGGGACATGGCAGTACTCGTCGCCGGGTAGAGCGAGCGGTAGATTTCGTAGTGCTCCTCGTAGATATTCGCCCGCTCTGTGTCGGGATCGGTGATCTCCTCTCGCAGTTTCACCACGGAAACA
>DASTKM010000095.1:0-11590 GCA_035715885.1 Rubrobacter sp. | reverse complement strand
GCGTAGCGCTTGTTGAAGTCGTCGCGCTCCAGGATGCGGGCCAATGTCGTCGCCCTGGTCAGCTCTATGAGATCCGCCATCCTCAGCGGCGCGAGCCACTCTGAGTTATGGCGGACCTCGGTCCGATCGCGGTCGAGGATTACATACGCCTGCTCGAGGTAGGTCCGCGTGTTCTCCTCGATCTGCTCCGGCGAGAGTATCGGACGCGACTTCGAACGCCCGGATGGGTCGCCGACGCGCGCCGTGTAGTCCCCTATCACGAGCACAGCGGTGTGCCCCAGATCCTGGAATGCACGAAGCTTCCCTAGGACCACAGCGAAGCCGAGGTGGATGTCAGGGGCCGTGGGGTCTATACCCAGCTTTACGCGCAAAGTCTCGCCACTAGCGAGGCGGCGGTCTAGCTCCTCCCGTGGGATCACATCTACGGCGTTCCTGTAAATCGTGCTGTGGTCTCGAAAGGCCTTCATTAACAGATTGCAACTTCCTCGTAATACAAATGTAACCTGCCCCACCTTAGTGTAGTATACCGGCTCGATGGCCCGCACCTACCAGAAGAGAACGAGGCGGGGTGAGCGGGCCAGGGACATCCGACGGCCGGTACGTCTACCCGAGCGCCGCAAGGGATCTTCCCGCAGGAGGAGCCTGGCCTCGAGGATTCTGCGTGGCATGGGGGTCTTTTTGTTGTGCATGCTGGTCGCTGGGGCGGCGTTCGCGGCGGGCGGGTACCTGGGGCTCATAGAGAGCGTGCAGAAGCTGGACGAGCCGCGGACTTACGAGACCCATCCCACCTACATCTACTCGGCGCCGGTCGGCGGCAACGAGGACTCGCGGCGTGTGATCGGCACGATAATCGAAGGCCAGAACCGCAAGATGGCTTCGCTATCGGAGATGCCGCCGCACCTGCTCGACGCCGTGGTCGCCAAAGAAGACGAGCGCTTCAGGGCGCACGGCGGCGTCGACCTCTGGGGGATCATGCGCGCTCTCTGGGTCGACATCAGGGCCGGAAAGGCGGTCGAGGGTGCCAGCACCATCACCCAGCAGTATGTCAGGAATGCCTACCTCTCGCAGGACCGTTCGATCACCAGGAAGATCAAAGAAGCTCTCATCGCCATAGAGGTTGAGCGCAAACAGGACTCGAAGGACCAGATCATCGCCGACTACCTGAATACCGTCTACTTCGGTAACAACGCCTACGGGGTGGAGGCGGCCGCCGAAACATACTTCAACAAGTCGGTCGAGGATCTGAGCATCGCGGAGTCGGCGACCCTTGTCGGGCTCCTGTGGTCTCCGTCTATCCTCGGAGAGGACCGCGATGGGGCACAGTATCAGCGAGACCTCGTACTGACCAAGATGTTCGACACAGGCTATGTTCCGAGCCGGGACTACAACCAGGCCCTCGAGGAGCCACTGCCTGAGGCCTGGCCCGCCAACACACCGACCAAGTCGGGGTTCACAGGGCCTGAGCTCACCCGCGACTTCGCCAAGTACACGCATGACGAGCTCATTCGGCGTTACGGCGTGCATACCGTTCTAGAAGGAGACCTCAGCGTCTACACCACCATAGACCTGAAGAAGCAGGTCGCCGCCCACGATATTGTCTACGGACCTTCTGGATACCTCCCCGCGCCTGACGATCCCGACCTCGCCCTCGTCTCCATAGAGCCAGGTACCGGCCGTATAGAGACTATGGTCGGCGACAGGGACGAGGGCTCCCAGTTCAACCTTGTCACCCAGGGCAGGCGCCAGCCCGGCAGCTCGTTCAAGCCGTTCGCCCTCATCGCAGCCCTGGAGCAAGGCATCGATCCCAATACCAGGTACGTCTCGGAGAATAAGGAGTACAAGGTCGACGTCGGCCTCGACAAACCGGAGACGTGGGAGGTAAAGAACTACGACGGCATCGTGCGGGGTGAGATCAGCCTTAAAGAGGCGCTCTGGAGGTCGGATAACACGGTGTTCGCAGACCTGGCGATGAACGCTGGCGGCCGTGGCCTGAAAAACGGACCACAGAAGATCGCGGACGTCGCAAGGAGATGCGGGATCACCACGCATCTCCCCGAACATCCCAAGCCTTCCATAGTACTCGGCGCGTACGAGGTTTCTCCACTCGACATGGCATCGGCCTACGCGACGATTGCGAACGACGGACGCAGGGTCGAACCGACCGCGGTTTCGAAGGTGGTAAGCAACGAGGACGACAAGGATGAGAAGGTGCTCTATGTGGCACCCGAGCATCCTGAGGGCGAGCAGGTAATTTCCGAGGACATAGCTAACGAGGCGACCGAGATCATGATAGGAGATGTCACAGAAGGTATAGCGAAGGACGCCTACCTGGGAGACCGCCCGGTCGCTGGCAAGACGGGTACGAGCGAGAACTTCTTCGACGCCTGGTTTATAGGCTTCACTCCCGAACTGGTTACTGACACGTGGATGGGCTACGCCGAAGGCGGGCAGACTCTCGAATACGTCCTCGAATACGCCCGCAGACTACATGGCCTCTCAGGCGGCATCACCCCGGCCGAGATCTGGAAGGCGTACACGCGATCAGTCTTGAGCGGTGAACCCATCGAACAGTTCGACGGCGTCAAGATGCCTGAAAGAGCAGACCCCAAACCCCGCTTGAAGAACGACCCCGATGCTGTCCGTAAACGCGCCTCTGCGAGTCCGGGAGCCCGCGGGCGGGCCCCAGAATCCCGTCGGGGAGCGGCGGCGGGCGCCTCGGCATCCAGCATCGCCCCAAGACATTCTCGGGCCCAACGAGCCGGAGCCTGGCGTTACACGGCTGCACCTTCCAGTGCTAGCGCCGCCTCGAGATAGTCTTCGGTGGGACGGAGACGTGTTCATCTCCGTCGATGAGGTAACGCCACGGAAGGTCGGTACCGCGTGTTATGCCGATCCGGGTGGTCTCCATGATGCCCTCAGGCGGCGCTACTCCGTCCGAGATAATCAGGCTACCTGAGGTGATGTCCTGCCCATCGTAATCCAGGTCCACGCCGAGGGCCTGGGTCAGGCGGCCAGGGCCGTTGCAAAGGTCACGCGCCCGGCCCCTACGCCGCTCCATCAGATCTTCGCCGTCGAGGGGGCGTAGCGCCCTGATCAAAACGGCGCTCCCGACGCCCTCGGGCTCGCAGACTACGTTGAGTAGTTTGTGCGTACCGTAGGAGAGGTAGACGTAGGCGATGCCTGGCGGGCCGAAGATGTTACGGTTGCGCATCGTCGGCCCTTTGTAAGCGTGGCAAGCGGGGTCATCGGGACGGTACGCTTCTGTCTCGACGATCACGCCCACCGTTTTGCCCTCCTGGGTGTCATGGGAGAGGATGCAGCCGAGGAGGGCTACCGCGACCTGCCTGGGATCCCTGTCGTAGAAAGCGGCCTTCAGAACATCTTGGGAGATGCCTGCTCCCCCGTAAGGTCTGTTATGCGGCGGGAGAGCTCGTCGAGGTCGAGCCCGGCCTCGGAGCGAATGGAAGATTTCAAAAGGGGACGGACCTGCCCGATCTGGAGTTGCAACTCGCGGAGTAGCTCTGTCGCCCCGCTCTCGGCGCCGACCATGTCCCTGAGGATCGTGCCCTCCGTCCTTCCGGCGACGAGTGGCTCGGGCAGGCCGTCGACGTAGACGAGCGTGCGGCGTCCGCTTCCGCGGTCCTCTTCTATCGGGACGAGGGCAACGATGTTATCGGCCCTTACGTATTTTCCGAACCCGAGGGTGACGATACGGTCCGCTATAACCTTCATCTCGATACAATCTCCATCCTACAGACCCTTATATCATCCCCGCCGGCCTCGGGCGACCCGTCACGCCGCAAAGACCGCCACAGGCTACTGGACGACGCAATCCGAACTCTCTCCCGAGGCGGGGAATGCGTGGGCCAGCGCGTCCGCAGACAGACGGGCGCGGTGCCTGTAGCCCTCCGAAGTGTAGTGGGTCCCGTCCGAGATATACCAGCTATCTTCCGCCAGCGAAGCCCAGTCGAAGACCCGCATGTTCGGGTACTTTGCGCAGGCGTCTACAACGGTGCGGTTCCAGCGCCGCATGTTGTTCTCCGCGTAGGGTCCAGTATCCAGAAGCGACTTCACGGTGATCCACAACACCGGCTGGTCGCCCATCACCCGCATCATCCTCCTGATCCTGGCCTCCAGCCCCACCATAGAACCCACGTAGACGTTAGCTGTGTCGTTGCTACCGAGCGCGATCACCCAGCATCCCCGGAAGCCATTGGCTTTCAGATCACGGGCTATCGCGTAGCCGCTGGCCTGCTTCTCAGATAGCGTCTCGACGATCGATCTGGCACCCGAGATCTCGAGGTATTGCTCCGTAGCGCCGACCCGCGCGTACTGCGCTCCCAGGCGGTGGCCGGGATCGGGCAAATAGTTGGGCAAGACCATGCCTTCCGACGTAGAGTCGCCGATGTAAGCAACCGAGTTGCAAGAGGACATGACGGGCGACTCAGCCTTTCGCGACTCCGGCTCTCGTGATTTCGGCTTTTGTGACTCTCGTGTCTGAGTAGAGGTAAGTACCGCAACATCCGATAACGTAGCCTCTGGGGTAGGAGTCGTGGTTGGAGAAGCGGCCATGTGATGTGTGGAGACATTGGGATGCACTTGCCCCTTTTCGGAGCGAGCGGAAAGCCCACTGGTCTGTGCGCGTGGGCTGACCATCCCGGTGAGGCCTGCGCAGTCCAACGCAAGGAAGGCTACCGCTACAACAGAGACCATCCCGCTGAGAAATGGCCTCCGCGGAAGATAACTTCCTCGCGGGGTGTCCCCTCTGCGCGCCAGCCTTGATCGGCCCTGCGCCCAGATCCGTCCTATGGCACCGCGGCGGATGGGTTCCTCGAAAAACTGCCAGGAGAGGGCGGCAACGACGATTGTCGCAACCACCTGGAGCACTTCGAGGGAAAGGGTTGCCCCCTGCTGCGGGCCCGGCGCGGTGAGCACGATGATCGGGTAGTGCCACAGGTAGATGCCGTAGGAGCGCACACCGAGCCAGCGAAGCGGCGTCCAGCCAACAGCCACGCCTAGCCAGCTTGCGGGATGTACGAGGGCGGTCAAGACCAGGACCGTCGCCACCGAAAGGAGCACGATCCCACCTTTGTACAGAAACGGCGAGTACTCGCTCGTCCGCCAGATCAAGATCCCTATCACGACCAGCCCGACGACTCCCGCACCGTCAATCAAGAGGCGGGCTCGATGGTTGATACGGTCGGCGCGAAGCTTGCGGCTCGGCCACACCATGGCCAGCGCGGCACCGATGAGGAGGCCGAAGGCGCGGGTGTCGGTTCCTTCGTAGACCCGCGTCGGGTCGACGCCTGGCTGGTAGATCAGGGCCATGGCGGCGGCGGAGAGGGCTGCGCCCACCAGAGTCAGGCAGGCCAGGGTGTAGCGCCCAGGGACGTAGCGCAGCCCGAGCCAGAGCAACCAGGGCCAGATCAGATAGAACTGCTCCTCCACAGCCAGGGACCACAGGTGATCTAGTGGCGGCGGTGGCCCGAAGCGGGCGAAGTAGGATGCCTCCCGGACGATGTTCCACCAGTTGCTCACGTAGCCGACGGCGGCCAGCACGTCTCCCCTGAGGCCCGGGAGAAGAGACCGATCCAGCAACGTAACCCACGCCACTACCACCGCAAGTATCAGGAAAAGGGCGGGCAGGAGCCGCCGCGCCCTGCGGAGCCAGAAGTCACCGAGCTGAAGGCGCCCCGTAGCCGCTCGCTGGCCAAGGAGCAGATCCGTTATCAGGTAGCCGCTCAGGGTAAAGAACACACCAACCCCTAGCAGCCCCCCTGGCGCCCAGGCTGGATTCAGGTGGTACGCGATCACGGCGAGCACCGCGATGGCCCGCAGTCCGTCGAGCCCTGGCATGTAGCGCTGGGAATGCCCGACCGGCTTAGGCATGATGCCCTCCCCCAGCGCCAACATAGTACAGGCCGAGACTCACCGTTACCCCGCCGACCGTCCTACCTGGGCAGTAGGTCATTACGAGTCGACGATCCGATTCCTGCTAAAGGAGTAAGCAACGGCTCCGGCCCCTCCACTCTACTACACGGCTCCGTATGGGCCCCATTGTACCCGCGATCTCCGCGAGGTTGGCAATGTGCCCAGAGAAACCTGTTCTGAAGCACAAAATGTAGCGTGGCGCATCCCCGCCAAACCCGGTATATTCCTGGCCGTGCGGCTTGACGACAGACCCAGAGAGCTGGAAGGTGAGAGGATCGAGCTTCGGCGCCACGCCCGCGAGAACTACCACCTCTACGCGGAGTGGTACGGGGACCCGGAGATTTGGCACCTGACGAGTTGGGCGCCATCGCCTCTGAGCCGTTCGGCGGTCGAGAGGTTGTTCGAGGACAGGGAGCTCTCTAAGACAGACGATTCTTTCGCAATCCACGTCAGGGGCGATGACAAGCCCATAGGTGTGATCAGCCTCATGAACAAGAGCGAGGCCAACGAGTCGGCGGAGCTCTCCGTTATAGTTGGTCATCAGGACGACCGCCACCAAGGTTATGGGACAGAGGCCATCGACCGGCTGTTAAGCTACGCCTTCGAGGAGCTTGGACTCAACCGCATCGGTCTTAGCGTCTTCGATTTCAACGAGGAGGCCATCTCGGCCTACGAGAAGTTGGGCTTCGTGGTAGAGGGGCGTTTCCGCCAGGCCATAAAGCGCCGCTCCGGCTTTCACGACGCCATCCTCATGAGCATCCTGAAGTCGGAGTGGGAGCCTAGCTCCTGACGCGTGCGTCGAACTCGTCTTCGAGCATGCTGAGGATACGCCCGACCTCAGCGTCCACCTCTTCGTCCGTGAGGGTCTTCTCACCCTGGAACGTGAAACCTAAGGCCACACTCTTTCGCCCTTCTGGGACGGGACTTCCCGTGTAGACGTCGAAGACGCGCACCTCGGTCAGCAAGGGGCTCGGCGAGTCCTGTACCAGGCGCAACATGTCGCCTACCGGTACCCGCTCTTCGACGAGGACGGCCAGATCCCTGGCGACGGTCGGAATATTGACGAAAGGTTCGAAGCGCGGCCCAGGATCCGGATGGCACAGGGCGGGATCCAACTCAAGAGCAGCGACAGGCCAGCCGTGCAACTCGAACCTCTCTGCTACCTCGGGATGTAGTTCCCCGACCCAACCAGCCTCTTCCTCGCCGACCAGCACCATCGCCGCGCGTCCGGGATGCAGATACGGTCTCGCCGCGGGTACGAAACGAGCGCCAGGCACCAGCCGCTCGACCAGACCCTTCGCCTCGAAGAAACCGGCTTCGACCTCGGGAACGTTCCAGCTAGCAGGGCGCACGGTGCCGGCGAGCACGACGCCGATCCTGCCGGCCTCACGGACGCCCATGAGCCCGCCGGTGTCTTTCACATCGTGCTCGCCCGTCATGCGGAACCGCAGCGCGGCCTCTCGCAGGTCGTCCTGGGGGACGTCTGCGAAGAACACGCTCCCTAGCTCGAACAGCGCCCCGCCTCGCGCCCCGAAAGCCCTGTTGCGGGCCGTGGCGTCGAGCAGCCCCGGAAGCATGCTGGTTCGCAGATAGGCGCCCTCAGCACTAAGGGGGTTCTCTAGGCTGACCGCCCCATCGTCCAGGCCGAGGTCATCCGTCCAGCGTTCGGGGCCGAACGGGTAGGTGATAGCCTCCGAGAGTCCAAGGTCCGCGAGCAGACGCCTGAGCCCGCGCGACTTTTTCTGCGCCGCCGTAAGCGCCCCGGCTTGCGGAACAGCGGGCAGCCTCTCTGGCACCCTGTCGAGCCCGATGAGCCGTCCGACCTCCTCGACGAGGTCTGCCTCGCGGCGGAGATCCCTCCTGAAGGTGGGAACGGTAGCCCACAACCTTCCATCTTCCCGCTCGACCTCGCACCCCAGGGCCTCCAGACGTACTGCCGCCTCATCCTCCTGCACTGGCATGCCAAGCAGGAGCTCGGCCCGGCCGAGCCGCAGCGGTACACGCCAGGGCTCCACGGGCTCGGGGTAGTGGCTGAGGGTGTCATCGGCGGGCGTTCCGCCCGGAGCCTGAGCGAGCAGGCCACTCACCCGATCCATCGCGTACGCCACCATGTTCGGGTCGAGGCCGCGCTCGAAGCGGCCAGAAGCGTCGGTGCGCAGGCCGAGCTTCTGGGAAGTCTGAAGGATGTTGCGCCCTTCGAAGGTGGCTACCTCGATCAGGGCGTCCGTGGTCTCCTCCCCCACCTCAGCGTCCGCGGCGCCCATCACCCCGGCGATCACCAGCCCGCGCTCCTCGTCGGCGATCACGAGTGTCTCCTCGTCCAGCGAGCGCGTGGAACCATCGAGAAGTTTGATCTTCTCGCCCGCCCTCCCGCGACGGACGACGATACCCCCACGCACCCTGTCGGCGTCGAAGGCATGGATGGGCTGGCCCGTCTCCAGCATGACGTAGTTGGTCGCGTCCACAATGGCGTTTATGGGCCGCATGCCGGCAGCGTAGATCCTGCGCCGCATCCACAGCGGCGCCTCTTGCCCCGGTTGGAGGTCAGAGATGCGCCTGAGATCGTATCGCGGACACAGATCCTCGGCCTCGACCCTGAGTCCGAAGTCGTGGGTCGGCTTCCCTCCCCCTTGGAAAGATGGTGTGGGAATCCTGTAGTCCGTCCCAAGTATGGCTGCCAGCTCTCTGGCCACCCCGATCATACCCCAAAGGTCGGGCCTGTTCGGAGTAACGTCGATATCGAGGACGGTATCCCCAACGGGAAAGTAGTCGGCGACAGGGCGCCCGACCTCGTAGGAATCGTCGAGCAGCAGTATCCCTTCGTGATCCTGCGAGATTCCGAGCTCGCGCTCGCTCATCATCATCCCGTAGGACTGAAGGCCGCGCAGCTTCGCCTCTCCAAGCCTCGTCCCGTCCGACATAACGCTACCTGGAAGTACGACGGGCACGCGGGCGCCGGGGTATGGGTTCGGGGCGCCGGCCACGATCTGTACCTCCCTGCCCCCGAGATCGACCTTCGCAACAGAGAGCCTGTCGGCGTTGGGATGCGGTCCGAACTCGATTACCTCGCCCACGACTACCTCGCCGTCGATCACACCGAGGTGGTGGACGCCGTCGATCTCCTGGCTTCGGAGGGAAAAGAGATCTACGAGCTCATCGGCGGAGAGGTCGAAGTCGAGGTACTCCTGTAGCCAGCTTAACGGAACGCGCAAGGTGAACCCCTTCTAGAACTGACGCAGAAAGCGGAGGTCGCCCTCGAAGAACAGACGCAAATCAGGGACACCATACTTGACCATCGCCATCCTGTCGGGTCCCATCCCGAAGGCGTAGCCGGTGTACGTTTCGGGGTCGTATCCCACCTCCTCGAGCACGCCAGGGTCCACCATCCCGGCCCCCAGCATCTCGAGCCACCCAGCACCTTTGCAGACCTTGCAACCGGGATCTGACCCGCCGCACACAAAACAACTCACGTCTAACTCGACGCTAGGTTCGGTGTACTGGAAGTAGCTGGGACGGAGCCGGATCTCGACGTCATCCCCGAAGACTCGACGGGCCATCGCGGCGAGCGTGCCCTTCAGGTGCCCGAGTGTGAGGCCCTTGTCCACCGCAAGGCCCTCGACCTGGTGAAACATCGGCGTGTGCGTCGGGTCGGAGTCCCGACGATATACGCGTCCCGGACAAACGATGTAGACGGGAGGTCCCTGAACAAGCATCGTCCTGATCTGTACGGCCGAGGTGTGGGTCCTCAAGGAGAGACCTTCATCCAGAAAGAAGGTATCCTGCATGCTGCGTGCGGGATGCCCCGGCGGTATCCCCAAGGCCGTGAAGTTGAAGTAGTCGGTCTCGACCTCGGGACCTTCGGCGACGCGATAGCCCAGGCCGACGAAGAAGTCGACGACGTCGTCTATTACTATCTGGGATGGATGCAGGTGACCCCTGGGGAACGGGACACCAGGCAGCGTAACGTCGACAGCTTCAGCCCGCAGACGCTCCTCCTGTTCACGCGCCGCGACCTCTTCGGTCCTGGAGCCGAGGGCTGCTTCGATCTCACGCGAGGCGAGATTGGAGGACCTTCCGACCTCCTTGCGCTCCTCGGGAGATAGGGTGCCTATGGCCTTCTTTATCTCCGTTAGCTCCGCGGAGCGACCGAGAAATCGTACGCGAACGTCCTCGAGATCGGCTGTGGAAGCACTGGAGGAGACGGCCGAGAGTGCCTCGGACTTCAACTGTTCGATGCGCTCGCTCACCGTCATAGTGGGCGATTATGGTAGCACACGCGAATACGCCTCGTAGAGCAGGATCGACGCCGCCACAGACGCGTTCAGCGAGGGCGCCAGAGACGGTATACCGACCCTCATCTCGCAGGTTCTGACGACTTCTTCAGGCAGCCCTGAGCCCTCAGCGCCGATACAGACGACGAGCCTGCCACGGGACAGAGACCTGGGCGTGACCCCTGCCTCGGGGACAGCCGCGACGAGTTCGAAACCGGCGGAGCCTGCTTCGGCCAGGAAGTCGACGGACTCGAGTTCCCGCGCCACAGGGGCGTGGAAGATGGACCCCATCGAAGCCCTGACCGTCTTTGGATTGTAGAGATCGGCGGAGCCGCTGGAGAGGGCGACCCCGGCGCCGAACGCGTGGGCCGAGCGGATGGCCGTGCCGACGTTCCCGGGGTCCTGAACCCCGTGCAACAACACAACGCGCCGCACAGAGGCCAGCAGCTCGGTTGCGGTTACGTCCAGGAAAGGGAAGACCCCGACCGGTCCGGACGGGGTCTTGAGCGTCGAAACGCGACGCAACTGGCCCACTTCATCGAAGACCTGTAAAGGTGCTGTAGGGGCTTCTTCGAGAACAGCAGCGCCCTCAGCAAGGAACAGGCGTTCGGCCTCGCGGTGTTTCTTGGTCTTGAGCCTCGCAGCCCGTTTCGGGGAGATCGCCGGGGTACCCGGCATCCCTTGGCTACTCGACTCCCCTGGCGGCCTTCTTGACATCGCCGACGGTGATGCGCCCGCCCTGGCCGGTTCCTTCCACACTGGAGAGGTTCACGTTCAGTTCCTCGGCCTTGCGACTCGCGGCATCGGTGGCCTGGAGTCCGTCCTCCGAGGTTTCGGCCTCTTCCGCCTGCTCTGCAGGCGCTTCGGGCGGGCGGGCGGCGGATGAGATAGGCTGTTCCGGCTCGGCGCTTCGCTCCACCTCGACCCGCCGGTCGACCGGTTTTCCGTCCAGGGCATTCTTCGCCTGGGCCACGATGGCGCCGAAGATCTCGGGCTCGGTGACGGCGAGGTCGGCCAGGATCTTGCGGTCGAGGTCTATCTCGGCGAGCCTCAGCCCGTGGATCAGCCTGGAGTAAGACAGATCGTGTTCGCGGGCGCCGGCGTTGATGCGTTGGATCCAGAGGGCCCTGAAGTCCCTCTTGCGTTGCTTGCGTCCCTCGTAGGCGTAGACGCCGCTCTTCCAGACCTGCTCCTTGGCCCGCTTGTACGAGCTGTGCTTGGTCCCGCGGTAGCCTTTCGCCTGTTCCAGAACCTTGCGGCGCTTTTTGCGGGCGTGGACGCTGCGCGCGGTACGTGCCATGCTATCTCTCCCCCAGAAGGCGCTTGATCTTCTTCTCGTCCGAGCGGGTAAGGTCGGTCTCTGTATTGAGACGCCGCTTCTGCTTCCG
>DASTKM010000094.1:0-3152 GCA_035715885.1 Rubrobacter sp. | reverse complement strand
CTCGACTTCGACGCGATCTCGGCCGTGCCGTTGTTCTGGATCACCGGTACTGGTCTCTCCGACGAGCCGAGTCGTACGGCGACCCTCGCTGCCCTCGAGCACAGGCCCTCCGGCATCACGGTCTTCGACCTCGACTACAGGCCGACGCTCTGGGCCTCGGAAGAGGAGGCGGCCCATTGTTACAGGGAGGCGCTGCGGCACGCCACGGTGGCCGTCGGCAACCAGACCGAAGTCGAGGTGGCCGTAGGCACAGGAGATCCTTTCGAAGCCTCGGAGGGGCTACTCGACCTCGGGATAGAACTCGCGATCGTCAAGCGGGGACCTGATGGCGTGCTCGCCCGCACTAAAGACGGAGTAGCCGAAGCCCCACCAATAGAGGTAGAGATCGTCAACGGGCTCGGCGCGGGTGATGCCTTCGGAGGGGCGCTCTGCCACGCGCTGCTCTCGGGGTGGGACGCCGAGAGGACCATCCGCTACGCCAACGCTGCGGGAGCCATCGTCGCCTCTCGCCTGGCTTGCGCCGACGACATGCCGACCCGCGAAGAGGTGGAGCGACTGCTGGAGAAGTCCTCGAATGCCTGAGAGTGTACGGACCAGAGTGCATTTCCCAAGAGCTGAGACATGATAGCTCTCCTCAGAGAGGTGACTGTCCCATGCCGATCCTGATACTTGAAACCTGTAGCCTGAAGCCTTGCTGTGCGGAAGGTTCTATCCTGTCGCAAAGCGCGGGAAGGGGGTGATCTCTTGGTCACGGTAAGGTTGACGGCGGCCCAGGCGCTAGTGCGCTTCCTGACCGAGCAGTACGTAGAGAGAGACGGGATCGAACGCCACTTCTTCGCCGGATGCTTCGGTATCTTCGGCCACGGTAACGTCGCCGGTGTCGGCCAGGCACTCCAGCAGTACTCTGACGGCCTTCCTTACTACCAAGCCCGCAACGAGCAGGCGATGGTACACACTGCCTCGGCCTACGCCCGCCAGAAAGACCGCCTCCAGGCCTTCGCCTGCACCACCTCCATCGGACCCGGCGCCACCAACATGGTTACAGGAGCGGCCCTAGCCACGATCAACCGCCTGCCCGTACTGCTCCTGCCTGGCGACGTCTTCGCCTCCCGCGGACCTGACCCCGTTCTGCAGCAGCTCGAGACCCCCCACGACGGAACCCTCTCCGTCAACGACTGTTTCAGGCCGGTATCTCGGTACTGGGATAGGGTAATGCGCCCCGAACAGGTGATGCCTGCCGCCTTGGCTGCGATGCGCGTGCTCACGAACCAGGCCGAGACGGGGGCCGTTACCCTCGCACTCCCACAGGACGTGCAGACAGAGGCCTTCGACTATCCCGAAACGTTCTTCGAGAAGCGGATCTGGCACGTAGGACGCCCTCTGCCCGATGCAGGCGCGATGGAACGCGCAGCGGCCATGATCCGTGCTTCCCGCCGGCCTATGATCGTGGCCGGCGGGGGCGTCATCTACTCGGAGGCCGCAGAAGCCCTGCGGCGCCTGTGCGAACGCACGGGCATACCTGTAGGCGAGACACAGGCGGGCAAAGGCTCCCTGCCCTACGACCATCCCTGCGCCCTTGGCGCCGTCGGCGCAACGGGTACCTTCGCGGCGAACCGCGCGGCCCGCGAGGCCGACCTCGTCATCGGGGTTGGCACCCGCTGGTCAGACTTCACCACGGCGTCCAAGACGGCGTTCCAGAACCCCGAGGCTCGCTTCGTAAACATAAACATCGCCGACTTCGACGCACACAAGCACTCGGGAGTCGCCCTCGTCGGTGACGCCCGCTCCACACTCGAAGTATTGGACGACGCCGTTATGGGCTACGAAGTTGAGCCGGGCTACAGGGAGCAGAACGCAGAGGAGTCGCGGGAGTGGGACAGGGAGGTCGGGCGGCTCTATGCCCTTGGTCACGGGCCGCTGCCGGCCCAGAGCGAGGTCATAGGGGCTGTCAATTCCTTCTCCGATCCCCGGGATGTTGTCGTCTGCGCGGCGGGTTCCATGCCGGGGGATCTGCACAAGCTCTGGAGGACGCGCGACCCCAAGGGCTACCACGTCGAGTACGGCTACTCGTGCATGGGGTATGAGATCTCCGGCGGGCTCGGCGTGAAGATGGCGGCCCCCGAGCGCGAGGTCTACGTAATGTGCGGCGACGGTTCTTACTTGATGATGAACTCCGAGATCGTTACCTCCATCCAGGAAGGCCACAAACTCACCATGGTCCTGGTCGACAACTCCGGGTTCTCCTCTATCGGGGCACTCTCGCGCTCCGTCGGCTCGGACGGCTTCGGCACCCACTATCGCTACCGCAAGAGAGGGTCCATAGGCCTAGACTCGGAAGAGGCGCCGGGCGACATCCTGCCCGTCGACCTGGCCAAAGGTGCCGAGAGCCTCGGTGCGTATGTGATCCGGACCGAAAACATCGAAGACCTGAAGAAAGCCCTCTCAGACGCCAAAGACGTTGACAGGACCGTGGTCATCCACATCCCCGTCGACCGTTACGAAGGCGTCCCCGATTACGACTCCTTCTGGGACGTCCCCGTCTCCGAGGTCTCCGAGATGGAGTCGGTCACCTCAGCCCGCGAGGAGTACGCGGAGAACAAGAAAGCAGAACGCAGATACCTCTAGAAAGGAGCTTTCGGCGTGCCAGACCTGCTCGTTACCACCGACGGCCAGCCTGACCGCGACGGCACCCTGATAAAGGTTACGCCGCAATCCGCGGGCTGGGAGTACGTAGGGTTCGAAGTGCTCAGGCTCGAGGCGGGCCGGAGCGTGAGTCGGCGCACAGGGGGCGATGAGGTGTGCCTGGTCCCGCTATCGGGAACGTGCACCGTGTCGGCGGGGGATGAGAGGTGGGAGGATATTGGTGGCAGGGAGAGCGTTTTCGAAGGGCCTCCTTATGCGGTCTATCTGCCGCCTGGTACCGGGTACAAGGTAGAAGCCTCGACAGAGTTGGAGATTGCGGTCGCCTCAGCGCCTGCCGGGCGGGGGGTCGACCCGATGATGGTAAGGCCCGAGGACATCGAAGTGGAGATTCGCGGCTCGGGCAACATGGAGCGGGAGATACGTCCGATCCTGATGGAGGACCGCAGGGCGGAGCGGCTCCTGGTGGTCGAGGTCCTGACCCCCAACGGGCACTGGTCGAGCTACCCGCC
>DASTKM010000093.1:0-5404 GCA_035715885.1 Rubrobacter sp. | reverse complement strand
GGCGAGCCCGGCCGTGAAGGCGGCGCTGAAGGGCAGGATCCAATCTTCCTGACATCGAGAGGAGCACTATCATGAACGACCAGATGCATACCGGCATCGCTGAGGCCACACGCCTCACGCAACAGGGCCGCCTCGACGAGGCGACCGCCGCTATCCAGCGCGCCCTCGGCGGCACGTTCGCCCCTGCAGCGCAGGAAGGTCCAGGCGACACAAACGAGCCGAGGGAGGTGATCTCCCGTCTCGTAAGAGAGACTCCGGCGGGGGGTCGTACGCCGACCCCCCGCCGGCCTGGCGCGGCTGATTGGACGGCTCCTGGGCCGACCCTGCTCACCCACGGTGTGCAACTCCCTCCCGGTATGAAGGCTGGAAAACTCGCCTCGGTCAGCGTCCCCGAGGGAGGACGCTTCGTCGAGCGTTCGTACTCCAACAGCGCCGGAACCCGCTCCTACAAACTGTACATCCCGAGCAGCTACACTGGACAGGCAGTTCCCCTGATCGTCATGCTGCACGGTTGCACCCAGAGCCCGGACGACTTCGCTAAGGGCACCCGCATGAACGAACTCTCCGAGGAGCACACCTTCCTGGTCGCTTATCCTGCGCAAGCGAGCAACGCCAACATGCAGAAGTGCTGGAACTGGTTCCAGTCCGCGGACCAGCAGCGCGGTCGGGGCGAGCCGTCGCTCATTGCGGGTATCACAAGCCAGGTGATAGACGAGTATGAGGTCGCCGAAGGCAGGGTGTACGTAGCCGGGATGTCGGCAGGAGGAGCGATGGCCGCTATTATGGGCTCGACCTATCCCGACCTTTACGCCGCAGTCGGCGTCCACTCAGGCCTCGCCCCTGGATCAGCCCACGATATGTCTTCCGCTTTCACCGCGATGCGCCAGGGCGGACCGGTAGTCGCACACAACGATGTTGCCGAAGGAGAACATTGGGAGATTTTACCAACGATATTGTTTCACGGTGATGGCGATACTACCGTTCATCCGCGCAACGGTGACCGCCTTCTGGCCCATCTAGCCCGTGGCGGGAACGGCTCGTCACCGCGAGTAAGGACACGCCAGGGTCAGGTGCCAGGCAGTTACAAGTACACCAGGTTCACCTACCGTGACGCGGAAGGTCGAGATCTCGTGGAGCGGTGGAGCGTGCATGGGCTAGGACATGCCTGGTCGGGCGGGAGCTACCCAGGCTCGTACACGGATCCCAGAGGGCCCGATGCCTCTGCCGAGATGGTGCGATTCTTCGAGCAGCACCACAAACGGTAGAGAGGCCGGGACCGTGCTCCGCCCATACCCCGCTCTACAGCTGGTTCTCCCGCCGTGCCGGAAGCTCGCCGTTAGGGTCTGCGCCCCGAGCCTGGATCCGGCGTTGCTCACCTTCGTCTTGCGGGCCGTCTTCGCCGGCGAGGGAGGCTCCGCCGGCAAGAGCTCCGAGTTTCCCTGCGAGGTCCTGTATCTCGGAAGGAACGACGAAGAGCTTGCTCGCCGGTCCTTTGGCCATCTCGGGGAGAGCCTTCAGGTAGAGGTAACGGAGTGATTCGGGAGAGAGGTCAGAGGTTTCCAGGCGCTCGAAGAGCTTGCCCGTCATCTCGATCTGGGCTGCCTGGACGTTGCGGTAGGCCTCGGCCTCACCCTCGGCGCGCAGCACGGCCGCCCGCTGATCGCCTTCCGCGCGAAGGATCGCGGACGCTTTTTCGCCTTCGGACTTCAGGACGGCGGCCCGCTTGTCGCCTTCGGCGGTCAGGATAGCGGCGCGGCGAGTCCGTTCGGCCTGCATCTGCTTCTCCATCGCCTGCTGGATGTCCCTCGGGGGGATGATCTCCTTCAGCTCGACCCTCGTCACCCTGATGCCCCACTTCTCCGTTACCTCGTCGAGAACCGTACGCAGCTTCGCGTTGATCTCGTCGCGGGAAGTAAGGGTCTTGTCGAGGATGAGGTTACCGATGACGTTCCGCAAGGTCGTCTGGGTGATCTGCTCCAGCGCCAGGTGGAAGTTTGCGACCTCGTACTCGGCGGCCCGCGCGTCGACGACCTGGTAGTAGACAACGGTCGAGATCTGCATTCCGACGTTGTCGCTGGTGATGACCGCCTGCGGCTGGAAGGCAACGACCTGTTCCCTCAGGTCCGTCTTGGGTAACATGCGGTCCATTATCGGGACGACGAGGGTCAGCCCGCTCTCGGCCGTACGGTGGTAACGGCCGAAGCGTTGCACGATCGCAACCCTGCTCTGGGGGATGATCCTGACGGCCCTCGCAGCCACCAGAAAGACCACGAGCGCCAGTACTGCCAACCCTATGAGGCCGGTCATGACTTTTCCTCCTTCTCCACGGTATCGACCAGGGCGGTAAGCCCGTCTGTGTCAAGCACCCTCACTCTGGTGCCTCGCTCTATCCTTTCGTCGGGATGCAACGAGCGGGCCGTCCAGAACTCACCGCTGCCTACCCTCACCATCCCCTTACCTCCGGCCTCTATCTCCTCCGTTACGACCGCGCGTTTGCCCGTGATCCCCCTGTGTCCGAGGTAACTCTCCCCACTCCCAAGCGCGAGCCGGTTCAAGAAGGCGGGACGCAGGATGACCATGCTGAGAACCGAGGCCGCGAGGAACCCTACGGCCTGGACCGTGATGCTGAATCCAAGCAGGGCGGCCACGAGCCCCACGACAGCGCCGAGCGAGAAGAACAGCAGGAAGAAAGAGACGGTCAGAAGCTCACCGACGAAGGCCAGAGCCGCCAGCGCAACCCAGAAAATGATCTCCCAATCCAAGTCTCGTGCCTCCTGACGTAAGTTTACACCACCGCCGCAAGCGCGGAACCAACCAGTGCCCATCCCACCTGCCTACAATACGGCCATGACCATCGAATCGGACGGGAGAGAAGATCATGGACCAAACACGCGTAGTCCTCGACTGCGACACAGCGAACGAGGTAGACGATCAGTTCGCTATAGCCCACGCGCTCGGGTTGCCGGAAGGGACGCTGGATGTGCGGGGCGTGATCTCCGTGCATAACACCACTGCCCACGGTCCTGGCTCGCGCGACATGTACCAGGAGGAGGCCGTGCGGGTGGTCGCCCTGTGCGCGAGCGACGTGCCCTGTGTTCCCGGAGCGGACCGCCCGATGGAGAGCATGGAGGAGCCGGTGCCTAGTGCGGGCCTCGATTTCTTGGTGGAAGAAGCGCGCCTGAGCCCACTGACCGTTATCGCCACTGGACCGGCGACGGACGTCGCATCGCTGCTTCTGGCGGCGCCGGAGTCGCGGGAGAACGTGCGCGTCGTCTGGCTCGGAGGGTTCGGGGACCAAGCCAGCTACAGAGTCTGGCAGAACAGGATGGGAGAGCTAAACGGCAGGGCCGACATCTCGGCCTGGCGCACGTTGCTGAAGGAACCCGTGGATCTCCTGCACATCCCCACGTGGCCCGCGCCGGCGAAGATACTGGTCGATCCGGCATCATTCGGAGAGGAGTTGCGCGCGCTCGGACGGCCCATCGCATCGTACCTGGCCGGGATCCTGCAGCCTCTGGCCGCTGAGTACGAGTACCGGTCCGGAAAGGAACTGTGGAACCTGGCCTGCGTCGCCGCCGTTGCCGATCCAGGATCCATAACCTCAGAACCACTGGCCGTCCCGACCCTGGATGCGGCGGGTGCGCACGATTTCACGCAGCCGGGAAGGGAAGTAGACGTTGTCTTGGACCTCGACGAACGACGAGTACTCGCGGGCCTCATGGAGGCTCTAGCACGCCATCCGGAAGGTTAACCTTCCGCTCCCTGCGCTCGTCAGCCAGTCAGCACGCTGCGGCTTCGCCTCCGTTTGTCAGAACTTGAGCAAACAAAGGCTGCTTGGCTGAGAGCCGCCGTAGGCGGCGTGCTGACTGGCTGAAATGTCACACCATCGCGTCGGCGATGATGCGGCTGTGGTCGAATGCCAGTTCGACGGTGTTGGGGTCCAGGACTTCGACCTCTGCGGCGTCAGAGGCGGCCTGCATCTGGCCGCCCAGGACGCGGGCCAGGAAGGCGACGCTGACATTGTGGCCGCGCGGGTCGCGGTCTGGCTCGGAGTAAACGCCGACGAGGCGCGAGACCTCTACAGCGAGGCCCGTCTCCTCCGCAACCTCGCGTACGGCGGCCTCCCTCACCGTCTCTCCCACGTCCACAAAACCCCCTGGCAGCGCCCACTTCCCCTCGAAGGGTTCGCTGCCACGGCGGATCAAGACCACCCCCGCCTCAGAGGGGATCACCACGTCGACCATCAGCTTCGGGGTCTCCGGTCCTGCCAAGGTTCGCACCTCCTGCGTGCCCGGCGCATCGAAAGGTTACGCCGTGTCGTGGTGCATTATGTTGGTTCGTGCCGCCAGGGGCAACGCGGCCCGCATCCGGGCCGCGTTACCCCGCGGTCCCGGCACCGTTCGCTTCGAAGACCGGGGATCCCCGTCGAAAAAGGGTATGCTCTGCAGGGTGACAGGAATATACACATGAAGATACTTTGCGTCAGCGACCGGGTGGAGAGGATGCTGTACGGTCCGAACCTGACCTCCTACGCCAGGGGCGTCGAGGCGGTGATCTCCTGCGGGGACCTGCCTTTCGATTACCTCGAATACATCGTCACCTTTCTCGGCGTCCCTGTCTACTACGTGCTTGGTAACCATGATCCGGGCCCCGATGGCCCCGAGTACCCCGGTGGCTGCACGCCGCTGGACGGACGGGTTGTGGAGGCGGAGGGCAAAGGCGGCGGGGTGGTGCTTGCGGGGCTCTCTGGGTCTCCTGTTTACTCGGGCGGCCCCAACCAGTATACCGAGCGCCACATGCGCCGCCGGGCGAGGACGCTCTCGGTCAGGATCCGTTGCCGAACCCTCGTCGGCCGACCGAAGCCCACAATCTTCGTTGCCCACTCCCCGCCTTTCGGCCTCGGGGACCAGGAGGATGTGGCCCACGTGGGCTTCGAATCCTTCCTTGACCTCATCGACAGGTACCATCCTCCCTTGTGGCTGCACGGACACGTACACCTTTATGGGCCGGATAAGGAGCGGGTCAGACAGAAGGGAGACACCAAGATAATCAACGTCTACAGCCACCGAATCCTCGAAGTGTAACTTTTCCCGT
The DNA here is from genome assembly GCA_035715885.1 of Rubrobacter sp. Taxonomy (GTDB): domain Bacteria; phylum Actinomycetota; class Rubrobacteria; order Rubrobacterales; family Rubrobacteraceae; genus Rubrobacter_D. The sequence continues at coordinate 310 of DASTKM010000093.1, read as the reverse complement.
TCCGCGCCCTTGTTGACAAGGCCGGGGGACTGTAGATTGGTCCATGAGTGAGGTTTATGGATCCCCACGAGCAATCCGACAGAGACTTTTCACGCGCCCGCAGAAGGGCCTTTCTGCGAAGGATCGGCGCGTACCTGCGCAGAGACCCAGCCTCCAACCAGTTGCTCTCCTTCGACGAGGTCAAGGGGGCTCTTGGGGCCATCTCGCAGGTCTACCTGGGGCTGCGCGAGGTGCCAGTCTCCAAGATCGTCGGTAGCGTCGGACGCCACAGAGACTTCGACAGGGCCTTCCTGCCTTCCAAACCCGACCT
>DASTKM010000092.1:0-18422 GCA_035715885.1 Rubrobacter sp. | reverse complement strand
ACGTCGAGGGCCGTCGAGTAGGCATTCAGCGGCCGGTTGTCGTCCATGGGCACGACCGTTACGTCGGCGCCTCGACCGGCGACTACGGCGAAGGCTGGATCGTTGGTGTCCATCACCACGATGGTGGGGACGCCGGTGGCGATCGCAGCCCCCGCGAACCCGTGGTCGGCGACCACAAGGTCGACCGCTCCCGTCTGCCGCAATACATCCGTCATGGGCTCGGGATCGTGGGTGTGGAACAGGCTGGCCCCGTCGCCGAGGGCGGCCACCGACTCCGCCCAGTCTAGGGACACTCCTCGCTCGTAGCGTCCGCGCGTCTCGGCGGTGAGGGCATCGCCGCCAAGCTCTCGCGCCCACCGGGCGAGACCGAGGTAGTAGAGGATCATTGCTCCAGGATGCCCGGTGGCGAAGATCAATCGCCCACCCGACCCGGCGACGGCCTCTATCCGCCCACCCGCCTCGACTAGCCCTGCAGCCGTACGCGCCGGGTCTATGCATCCCCGCTCCGGATTCTCCTCCCTGTCAGGTGGGTTGCCGATCTGATGGGCGACAGCGTCGTAGGCCTCATCGAATCCCACATCCTGTAGCAGATCCTCCATCCCGAACGTGTTGGAAGCGTCGTGCTCGAGGAGCAGCCTTATCTTGCGGAGGTTGTTCTCGGCACCGTGTGAGGTTCGATTACCTGCTACCCCGGCTTCGGAGAGCCGGTATGCGTGCTGTCCGAGCAGAGGATTCACGGAGGCTGAGTTTAGCAGAGCCCATCCACCGTGAGGGCCGACCTGTGGAGGCAACGGAGGAGAATTGAGGTGATCCGCTCACTCCTTGTTCCGGTAGAGGCGCACAGTGATAGGGGCAAAGACTGCGACGAGCATCGCGCACCCCACGAGCAGCCAGGAGATGTGCCCCGCCGGCATCGTCCCTGACATCAGGCCGCGGATCGCGCTCACCAGGTGCGTGATCGGGTTGTAGCCGACGGCCGTTTCGAGCCAGCCTGGCATCGTCTTTGGCTCGACGAAAATGTTGCTGGCGAAGGTGAGGGGGAACATGACGAGCGTGCTCACCCACAACACGGAGTTTGGCGTCCGCAAGACGAGCCCCAAGGCCGTCCAGATCCACGAGACGCTAAACGCGAACACGACGAGCAACGCCACCGACAGCAGTACGCCAACCACGCCCTCCGGCCGAAAGCCGAGGACCAGGCCAAGCGTGAGGACGATCGCCGACGCCAACGCGTAACGCGCCACATCGCCGAGCAGCGCACCCACGATGACGGAAGGTCGCCATATCGGGAGCGACCGGAAGCGGTCGGAAACGCCCTTCGAGATGTCGGTGTTGAGGTTGAACCCCGTGTAGGCGGTGATGAGTATGACGGTCTGCACCAGTATGCCGGGGATGAGGAACTGGAGGTAGGCGCCGGTCGAGCCGGCTATGGCGCCGCCGAGCAGGTACGTGAACAGTAGCGTAAAGATGATCGGGTTCCCCACGGCGTCGAAGAGCTGCTCAGGGACGTGCTTTATCTTGAGCAGCGCCCGCCACCCGAACGTGAGCGAGGCCGAGAGAGCGTTCGGACGCTTGGGCCTCTCGCCGGACGAGAGCGCCGAACGCAGCGCTTCCTCGGCGATGGTGGTACGGCTCACACCGGCCGGATCGGTCATACGGCTTCCTCCTCTTCTTTGTAGGTTTCTTGTTTGGCGGGGCGTCCCGTCAGGGCGAGGAACACCTCGTCGAGGCTCGGCTGCCCGAGCGAGAAGTCCGTCACGGCGATGCCGGCGCGGGGAAGCTCTGCGAGGGCGTCGGGTGCCCGCTCGGGTTCGGAGACCCTCGCCAGGAGGGCAACCGGGTCAGAAGGGGTCTCCACCGCGACGCCGAGCGCCCGCGAAAGCACTCGCTCGGCCCTGGGGCGGGCTTCCGATTCGCGCAGCCTGACGCGCAGGACGTCCGAGCCAACCGAGTTCTTCAGTTCGCCGGGGGTGCCTTCGGCGATCACCTTCCCGTTGTCTATGACGGCGAGGCGGTCCGCGAGTCGGTCCGCCTCGTCGAGGTACTGCGTGGTCAAAAGGACAGTCGTTCCCCCCGAGGACATGGCGCGGACGATGTCCCAGACTTGGTTGCGGTTCCTGGGGTCGAGGCCGGTGGTCGGCTCGTCGAGGAACAGGAGGTCCGGCGTGACGACGATCGACGCCGCGATGTCGAGCCTGCGCCGCATGCCTCCCGAATAGGTCTTGGCCAGCCGGCCCGCCGCTTCGGAGAGCCCGAAGGCATGGAGGAGCTCTCCGGCGCGCCCTTTCGCACCCTTGCGAGAATAGCCGAGGAGGCGGGCTATAAGAACGAGGTTCTCCAGTCCGGTAAGATCCTCGTCTACCGAGGCGAACTGCCCGGTGAGGCTTACCCGATCGCGTACCGCGTCGGACTCCCCAACGACGTCGTGGCCGAAAACCCGCGCCGTGCCCGAGTGCGGGCGTAGCAGGGTGGCGAGCATCCGAATCGTCGTGGTCTTGCCCGCGCCGTTCGGACCAAGGAAGCCGAAGATCTCCCCCGGCGCGGGATCTCGCGCTCTTCGTGGACCTCATGCGGAAGGCCAACGCCATGACCCGGGAGGAAACCGCCAGGATCCGGGCCGCTTCAAAAGGGGGCGAAGGGGGCGAGTTCTCGGCTCCTTTAGGCTCGGCACAGAGCGGGCGGATGATGTTCGCCAACGGGGTTTCCCGACTCACCCTCCGGGCCGCCTCCGGGATGGATGACCTCTACCGGGCACGCTTCGAGGGGCCTGTACCGAAGGTCGAAGTGGCAGACGGCACCGTGACCTTTCGTTATCCCCGCCGCTTTAGCGGGCTCTTCGAGTGGCGCAGCCGGTCCGGGGGGAGGTAACGCTTAATGCCGCGGTGCCCTGGGAGGTCGAGGTGCGCGGCGGAGCGTACAAGGTCGAGGCGGACCTCAGCGGATTGAAGCTGGCCTCCTTCGTCTTGACGCGGGGGTTGAGCGACGTCGACCTGACGCTTCCGGAGCCGTCGGGGGTGGTCCCGGTACGTCTCACCGGGGGCGCCAGCGAGGTGAACATACGCCGTCCGGCAGGGGTCGAGGCGCGGCTGAGCATGATAGGCGGCGTCAGCAAGCTGACGTTCGACGAGCAGAGCTTCGACGCCGTGGGCGGCAAGCTCCGGCTCAGGAGCCCCGGCTACGACAGTGTCTCCGACCGCTACGAGATCGAGGTCTCCGGCGGCGCCAGCAAGGTCACCGTTCAGTGAGCCAATAAACAGGGAGGACGACTGCAGGCTCACATTTTCTCAGTACGATCCTTCCGCGATGATGCGAGATCTCTGCATGCCGGGAACGCAATCACCTACTGCCGTACAGAATACCCGCTTCGGTGTCTTTACCCGTCGTAGGCCTCCCTGCTAACCCACAAAGTGTGTAGGAGCACCGCAAGCTTCCTCGCCACCACCGCTCGCTTCTTTGCGTTCTTGCCCCCGACTGCGGTAGTGATCCTGCGCATTCCGGACTACGGCGTGCCCTTTGCGAGCATGAGAAGTTCCTCCGGCATCCTGATGGGTTTGCCTGTGGCCAGGTCGACGCAGGCGTGGCGCGTGTGCCTGGTGACGAGCACTTCTCCGTCCTTGAGTACCTCGTAATCGAAGCGGAGGGAGACCTTGCCAATATCGGCGAGGTGTGTGCTCAGGGTCAACTCGTCGTCGAAGAAGGCCGGTCTACGGTAGTGGAGGAGCGCCTCGACGACGACGAGGCCGCGACCCCGTGCCTCCATCTCCCTGTAAGAGTGGCCTGTGGCGCGCAGCCACTCTACGCGTCCGACTTCGAAGTAGGAGAGGTAAGTGGCATTGTTTACGTGCCCCTGGGCGTCGATCTCACTGTAGCGGACCCGTATTTTGGTCTCGTGGGCTATCTTCCCTCGAACTCCGGTTTGCGCTTCTCACCGAAGGCGTTCATGCCTTCGCGGGCGTCCTCGGTGGCGAAGAGCAGGGCGAACTGGTCAGCCTCGAACTCTAGGCCGCTTACGAGGTCGACGTCGAGCGTGCGGTTCGCCGCCGCCTTTGCGTGCCTGACGGCGAGAGGACCGTTGGCAGAGATCTCGGCCGCCAATTCCCTGGCCGCGTTCAACGCTTCACCCTCGGCGACGACGCGGTTGACGAGACCTATCTCCCTGGCCTCTTCGGCGCTTATGCGGCGGCCGGTGAAGATCAACTCCTTGGCCAGCGCGGGCCCGATCAGGCGCGGCAAGCGCTGGGTGCCGCCCATGCCAGGGAGTATCCCGAGGCTGACCTCGGGGAAGCCGAAGGTCGCGTTCTCGGCGGCTATCCTGATGTCGCAGGCGAGCGCGACCTCACATCCTCCGCCGAGCGCGTAGCCGTTCACGGCGGCAATGGTGGGGACGGGGCTCCTGTCGAGGAGGGCCATCGCTGCATGGCCGATCTCGGAGAAGCGCTTGGCCTCCAGGGGTTCCATGATGCTCATGGCCCTGATGTCGGCCCCAGCGACAAAGGCCCGCTCCCCCGCTCCCGTAACGACGATGGCGCGCGGCCCTTCTGCCTCCAGATCTAGCAGTGCCTGCCCTATCTCCTCGACCACCTGCATGTCAAGGGCGTTCAACTTCTCCTGGCGGTCGATGGTCAGGACGGCGACATCGTCGTCGTGTTGTACCGAAACGTAATCCATTTGCCTCCCTCCGGTCGGCAGCATTTCAGCATGTCGGCACTTCAACTTTTGGCTGATTAGCTGACAAGCCGCCGCAAGGCGGCGTGCTGACTAGCTGGCAGGCGTAGCCTGCCTCACATACTCTACAGCTTTCTTCGTCGGTGTTCCCGGGGTAAAGACCTCGCCGACACCGAGCTCCTTTAGTCTTGTGATGTCTTCTTTGGGGATGGTACCGCCGACGAATACGAGGATGTCTTCGGCCTCGTTCTCTTCGAGGAGTTCGATTATGCGGGGTATGAGCGTCATGTGGGCGCCGGAGAGGATGGAGATGCCAATGGCGTCGACATCCTCCTGGATGGCCGCCTCGACGACCTGCTCGGGGGTCTGGTGGAGGCCCGTGTAGATGACCTCCATCCCCGCGTCGCGGAGGGCGCGGGCGATGATCTTGGCCCCCCTGTCGTGCCCATCGAGGCCAACCTTCGCTACAACCACCCTTATCGTGCGCGCCACAGTGAGCCCATTTTAACTGCCGCTCGAATTCCGTGCGTCATCTCCTGAGCTCGCGCAGGTTGTCCCAAAGGACGTAGATGCCTATCACGAGCACGGCGGCGACTACGAGCTGCCAGAAGAATTCGTAGACGATGATGAGCGTGGCGACTACGGCGAGTCCTATGTTGGCGCTGCTGACCAGGTTGACGAGGCGGCCCCTGAAGCCGGCCTCGACGAACGCGAAGAAGGCGATGCTGAAGACGAGCATGGAGATCAGGTGTTCCCGCTCGAACATGGCTATCCCGACGAAGCTTATGAGCATCAGGCTCACGCTGATGGCCGCCCAGGCCTCGGCCACGCGGCTCACCCTCAGCTCGTCTTCGGAAGCCGGCCTGTGGGCGCGGGAGATGTGGGAGCGGGCCGGGTCCCGCTCGCCGGCCTTCAGACGGCCGGCGTACTCAGCGAGGGACTCTGAAACGGCCTCGTCCGTGGCGAGTTTTCCACGGAGCCGGTCCAGCTCTCCCGAGAGCTCGGCGACGCGTTTGGTCCCTTCCTGGTAGGGCGCGTCGAGGTGGGATCTGTCGCACATCGCCGCGAGCTCGGCGCCGAGCTTTTTGAGCTGCCGGCTCTTGTCGTCTATCTCGTTCCTTAGGACGTCGCACCGCGAGATGATGTCGGCCCGCTGTTCGAGGACGGCCTCTAGCGTCTCGGTCGGGGGAGGCACTTTGTCTAGTCCGGCCCATCCCACGGGGTCGTACCAGGCGCGGTTGATGCTCTTGTCGCGGTTGTACATCGGGCCAGCGGGGGCATCCTCGCCCTCGAAGGGGTCCCTGGCGTAGAGTCCCCACAGCCCGCGGTAGCCCGAGACCCAGTCGGGGGGCGGGTCCGAGATGAGCCTGGGCTCATCCCAGCTCCTGTCTCCCCCCTCCCCCACGCTCAAACCATCTCCGCGCGCGTAGTCCACGAAGGGGATGCTGAAGTAGCCTGGCCCGCCGTCCTCCTCACCATCCCCCACGTACTGTCCGAGCCTCGTCTTCCAGAAAGTCCGGATGGCTCCACTCACCCTTGCCAGAGGAGAAGGCAGGGGGAGGGTCAGCTCCGTCAGGTACTCGCCCGGCGCGTAGTAGCTGGCGTGGGAGCCTGCGCCAACGTAGATCACGGGATGCTCCCCCACCTTCTCGAGCTCCGGGTCGTCCCAGCGGCGACGGAGGTTGTCCCCCGTATAGTTGTGGGCCGCGTAGGCCACCCACTCAGGGCTTACCTCCCCATCCTCCGACTCGGAGAGGTAGATGAAGACCTTCTCCCAGTCGGCTTCGTGGTCGTTCGCGCCGAAGAAACCGCTCCTCCAGTCGTTGAAAGGGTAGAACAACCAGTACTGCAGTACGATCCAACCGTCCTGGCGCAGTACGCGCCCGTGGTAGCGGTATTGTTCCTGTTCGGCCATTATGCGCTCGTAGGCCACCGAAGCCGCGGCGGCCGATTCCCCCGGCACCCTTCCGCGGGCAAGGAGCGCTATCGAGTAAAGGGCGTCGACGAAGCGGGAGAAGTACCCTACGCGGGCGAGACGGCCCCGCCCGGCCCTGAAAGCTCTCGTCGACTCCTTGCGATCCTTGGCGCGTCTGCGGAACAGTCGCAGGCGCCTGCCACGACCGTCAGGCCCGAGATCCTCGGCATCCGTGAACTTGAGGAAATGTACGGCACCGGCCTCGTCCATGGGTTGCTGCGCGAGCCGGTCCAGACTCAGCTTCCCACCGGGCACGATGCAGACGGCTTCCTCACCCGGACTCTGCACCCAGAGGCTGCAGGCCCGCACGTAGGGTTCGACGTCCATAGGGTAGAACTTGTCCCCTGTGGTCGAGCGGATCACGGGCTCGAAACGCCGGAGAAGGGCCGTGGCGGCCTCCACGCATGGACTCTCAGCTTTCATGCGACTCCTGAGGGCTCTGTCCGGGACGGAACACCATCCTTACGTCGTGGGAGTTGAGGTAGAGGATCATCAGTATGCAGTAGGCCATGATCGGGTAGACATAGCCAGGCTGGAACAAAGAGTAGAGCCACAGGCACACAGCCAGGCTCAGGCCCTGCGCGATCGCGGCCAGAAGCCATCCCCTGCGGCGAAGGAAGAGGAAGCTCAGCGCCGAGAGCAGCGTCAGGACGGCGGAAGGGACGAAGAGGGCGAAGACCGCAACTTCTACGGCCTGATTCTGCGGACTCCGCAGGTTGATCCCCCTCCAGTCGACCTGCAAGAACTCGTAGCCGCCGAGAACAAGGAGCCCGATCACCTCGAGGATAAGGAGCACGCCGATTACCCTCACAGGCCGGTATGATGTCGTCTCTGGTGCCACCAGGGTCTTGGTACTTTCTCTCGCCTACCCGCCAATTCTACAGCCCGTCGTGAGTATCAGCCCATCGACTATCGAGCAGGCCAAGTACCCCCTCACCGGCTTTTTCACGAGTTCGGCAAAAAAGTGAATCGGCGACCCGAGACATGGAATTTCTCTGAGAGATCTAGTCCTTCTCGACGGGATTGGTGAGGGATCCTAGGCCCTGTATCTCGATCGTCACCTCATCTCCAGCCTTCAACCACACCTGCGGGTCGCGGGCAGCGCCGACGCCTGGGGGCGTGCCTGTAAGTATGACGTCGCCCGGGACGAGGGTCATGCCCTGGGAGAGGAAGGAGACGAGCTCGGCGACGGAGAAGATCATCTTCTGCGTCGTCCCTTCCTGCATGACCTCGCCGTTTAGGATGCAGCGTATGGAGAGGTCTTGGGGGTCTTCGATCTCGTCTGTGGTCACGATGAACGGCCCTAACGGGCAGAAGGTGTCTATAGACTTGCTGCGCGTCCACTGTCCGCCCTCCGAGAACTGCAGGTCGCGCGAAGAGACGTCGTTCGCGTTCGTGTAGCCGAAGACGTAGTCCAGCGCCTCGGACTCGGAGACGTTGCGGGCAGCCCTCCCGATAATGACTGTGAGCTCGGCCTCGTAGTCGGCCTGCTCGGTTATGGAGGGTATCCTGATGGCCTCGCCTGGCCCTATGAGCGCGTTCGGGTACATAGCGAAGACGATGGGCTTCTCGGGTATATCTGCCCCCGTCTCAGCAGCGTGGTCCTCGTAATTGAGGCCTATGCCGATGATTTTCTGAGGTCTTGAAATCGGGGCGTGGATGCGGGCGTCCCCGAGCGGCACCGTATCTTCTCCAGGCTCCGGGCTCCCGCCGTACTCGATGAACTCGATCATGTCCTCATGGCCGAGGGGCCTTATCTCCTCGCCTTCCAGAGACCCGACGCTAGTCTCCCCACCACCCACGGAATACGTAACCAGCTTCAAGAGCTCTCCTCTCCTGGGAATCGAGATGCAACGACACGCATCTTAGCAGCAAGACGGGGCCTCACGCCTCCCTACGGCTGCAAACGCTCGATCCTCCAGGCTCCATCTTCTCGGCGATACACCAGCCGGTCGTGCAGCCGATCTTCCCGACCCTGCCAGAACTCGATCGCTTCAGGTTCGATCCTGTAACCGCCCCAGAACGGAGGGCGCGGAACCTCGCGGTTCTCGTACTCCGCCTGGAGGGAATGCAGCTTCTGTTCGAGCGTGCGGCGACCGTCCACGACTCTGCTCTGCTCCGAAGCCCATGCCCCGAGCCGGCTTCCGCGCGGACGGCTGGCGAAGTATTCGTCCGACTCCTCCACTGAGACGCGGGAGACTGTGCCCTCGACCCTCACCTGCCGCTCCAACTCGCCCCAGTAGAAGACGAGCGCGGCGCGGGGATTGCTCTCTAGCTCGACGGCCTTGCGTCCCTCGTAGTTGGTGTAGAAGACGAAGCCCCTTTCGTCGTAGCCCTTGAGAAGTACAGTGCGGGCTGAGGGCTTCCCGTCTGCGGTGGCGGTGGCGAGGATCATGGCGTTCGGCTCGTGGAGGTCAGCATCGATGACCTTCTCGAACCACTCTTGAAACTGGACAATGGGGTCGGGGTCTACGTCGGCTTTGTCCAGGCCCGCGCTGGTGTACTCCTTGCGAAGACTCGAGGCATCCACGGTGTATCTACCAGCCCCAGGTGCCGGGGGCGCCTTTGAAGGGGCCGACTATGTCGGGTGTGATCCAACCCCCGTAGAAATCCCCTTCCTGCGCCTCGACCTTCTCTCCCCCCACCCAACAAGCATCCATCCTGTTCGGATAGAATGCCACGTGATCTTTCAGTCCTTCGAACTCAGGCACCGGGTCGGGATAGTGCCAGGCGACGCCCTTCTCGGATTTCGCTTCGCCGGTTATCTCGTCCTTTGTGGCGATGTCGTAGTAGCTGGCGCGGCCCTTCCATTCGCAGTGAGAAGTGCGGCCTGATCCCCTCAGGAACTCCATCTGGATGTCCTGTCGAGGGATGTAGTAGACAGGCGGATGGCTCGTCTCGAGGACGCGCTTGGCCCGCGTGGTGTAGGCGAGCGTGACGCCGCCGAAGACGACCTTGACCTTCTTGTCCACGTCCTCGACCCTCGGCGGACGCGGGTAATCCCAGACGGACTCCAGTCCCTGACCTGGTTCTATTCGCCTGCGGCCCATGAAGTCCTCCTCGTCTTTGATCTCCTGAGATTATATGGTCCATAGAAGTACCCTTGTGTACGCAGGCGTACGATTCGTGAACACCTAGCTCGTCCTCCTGAGGGTGTATAGTTCACTGGGGTCGTGTGGGTGGCGTGAGAGAAGGGACTTTTGTTTTCGAGGGTCGGTGCCGGTCTCTCTGCAGGGTACGACCGTCTCAGGACCAGCGTGTGGTCTATCTTGCAGGCGGCTGTGGCCTCGAGCCTGGCCTACTTCGTAGCCGAAGTGTTCGTCGGGCACGAGCAGCCCTTCTTCGCCCCCATAGCCGCCGTCATCTGCCTCAGCGTAACGCTCGGCCAGAGGAACAGGCGTGCCATCGAACTCGTCTTCGGGGTCGCCGTCGGGCTCATGGTGGCCGACCTCCTGGTGCTCGTCATAGGGAACGGGACGCTCCAGATCGCCGTCGTCGTACTCCTTGCGATGGCGGCTGCGGTTTTCTTCGGAGGAGGAACCATACTGGTCAACCAGGCTGCCGTCTCGGCGGTCCTAGTTGTAGTGCTGCAGCCTCCAGAGGACCTCTTCTCGCCTGAACGCTTTGTCGACGCGCTCATCGGGGGCGGGGTTGCGCTCGCGATCAACTACCTCTTCCCCATCAACCCCGAACGCCTGGTCGAGAGGGCCGCGGCCCCCGTCTTCGAGGAGCTGGTCGCTGTGCTGGAGGAGATCTCCGCCGTGCTAGCGGACGGAGACGAGAGACGGGCCGAAAGGGTCCTGGAACGTGCCAGGGAGCTAGATGGCAGGGTCAGAACCCTCAACGAAGCGCTCGAGGCGGGTCACGAGACGGCCAGGCTATCGCCGACCCGTCGTAGGTCCTTGAGGCAACTCGAGTTCTACGGCAGTGCCGGTATAAGGATCGAGCTGGCCGTCATAAACACCCGCGTCCTGGCCCGGGGCGTCTACAACGCCATCAGGCGGGGAGATAGGATACCCCCGAAACTGTCCGAGGCCGTCCTCGACCTCTCGCGGGCCGTGAGGGCCCTGGCCGCCTTTCTGGAGGATGGCGAGGGGCCAGAGGAGGCCCGCCGGTGGGCGCTCGAGGCGGCCAGGACCGCCACCGAGATCCTGGAGGAGCGTCACGAGCTCGGGATCAGCGTCCTCGTCGGCCAGGTCCGGTCCGCCGCCGTCGACCTGCTCAGGAGCACGGGGATGGATCAGGCCTCGGCCCTACAGGCCCTGGAGGACGCCGCGGGCCGCGCCTCGGAGATCGGGTAGGGGCGGGTTTCAAACCCGCCCCTACGATTCGTCGATCAGGGCGTCGGCTTCGATCTCCACCAGGATCTCGGGCGCTATAAGGCGGCTGACCTCGATCAGGCTCGTGGCGGGACGGACCTGGCCGAAGCACACGCCATGGGCAGACCCGATCTTCTCCCAGTCCTCGATGTTGACCACGTAGATCCTGGTCCTCACCACGTCGGAGAGATCTGCGCCGACAGCCTGGAGCGCCACCTTGATATTGTTTATGGCCTGGACGGTCTGCGCGTAGGGGTCCCCAACCCCGACGTATCCCCCGCTCCCATCCGTGGCGGTGGTCCCCGAGACGTACACGAAGCGACCGCGCCGGACCGCCCGCGAGTAGCCGACCCTGCTCTCCCATACCGTGCCGCTGGTTACGTTCTCCCGCTTCATGATAGTCCCCCGAGGAAAAGAACCACCCCATTCTACCTCTCTACCGTTACAGCAGCCCCCGGCGTTCGAGCTCTTCTCTGAAGCGGGTTCCTTCCGCTGAACCTTCCTTGTAGTAGACGGCGGGCTCTCCGATAGGAGCCGGGATCGTCACGTAGGCGCCGCGTTGCGGAAGGCCGTATCTCTCTCCTGTCCAGAGGTGGACCCACTTGCCCGCCGGGAGGTAGATCTCTACGCTGTCACTGCCAGGGTCGAGCACAGGCGCGACCATGAACTCAGGGCCGACCATGTACTGGTAGTTCAAACCGAGCACCTCGGGATCGTTGGGATAGTGGATAAATGGATGCCTGACGACAGGGATGCCCGTCTCCGAGGCTTTCTTCACCAGTTCCATCCTGTAGGGCTTCCACGCGGCGTAGACCTTCGCGAAGCGGTCGAAGTGGCGGAGGGTCTCTCTGTCCGAGTAGATCTGGTGGTTCACCTTGGGCCTGTTGCCCTCGTGGGTGCGAAAGACGACGGTGAAGGCGCCGAGCTCGATCCAACGCCTGAGCAACTCTTTGGAGCGATGATACTTTAGCAGGAAGTTGTCTATTGCCGTGTAGCCGCCGATGTCGGAATGCTGCAGGCTATAGCCGGAAAGTCCGCTCGAGAGCAGGCCGGTGACAGCACTCTTTATGCCGTCATGTTCATCCCAGTCAACTAGTTGATCACCAAGCCAGAACAGCGTGCTGTAACGCGGGCTCCGTGTATAACCGGAGCGGTTGAAGAAGACGATGTCCTCTCCTCGCCCCGCCTCCCGGATGGCTTCGCGGTTGAGCTCGGCCCACTCCTCGGCGTAGCGGTTATAGTAGCTCTTCGGGTCCGCGCCGGAGAACAGAACGGCGTCGTAGGGGAGACCCTCACCGAAGTCCGCCATCCATCCCGAGGCCCCGTTGCCGATGAGTTCCTCCTTGATAACGTCCTTGATCCAATCCCGCGCCTCCGGGTTCGTCAGGTCCACGAAGGCCGCCGAGAAGTCGGTGGTCTTGACCCTGTAAGGTTCGCCCTCCCGATTCTTTACCAAGTAACCTCTTCTTTCCGCCTCCTCGAAGAGGTTGCGGCGGTGGTTCTTCTTCTCATTCTTCACGTCGTCGGCGAGCCACGGGCCGATGTAGGTAATGAGCCTCACGTCGTCCCTCTCTAGCTGCTCCCTGAGTCGATCCCAGCCGGGATAGTGATCTTCGTCGAGCTCCCAGTTCCACCACAGCTGCATACCGAAGTTGGTCTCTCGCTGCCCCACCCAGTCCTGCAGCCAGAGTGCAGCGACGGGTGTGCCGAGGGCTTCGAGCTCGTCGTATGCATCGAGGACCATATCCGTGCCGCCCTGCAAGCCGACGACCGCGCCGCTGAGGATCCACTCTGGCAACAGGCGCATCCTGCCCGAGTACTCTGTGTAGAGCTCTATCAGTTCGACCGGGGTTTCTCCGCTCAGGATCTGGCCTGTCATCCGGGAGGAGAAGACCTCGACCTGGACCCTGTCCTGCTCCCGCAAGTCGAAGGAGGAGTACTCGTAGTTCTCAAGAAACAGGGAGCGCATCTGGCTCGTTATGTAGTGCGGTACGCTGGCGTAGCTGGTGTACGGACTCCCGCCGGCGTCGGCCTGCCAGTCCGCGGCCCAGGTTACGGGCTGCTTGCCCCTGCCTATACCCTGCTCCTGGATGAAGATGGGCAACTTGTGGCCCTTCATGTCAAAGTACGTGTACTGCGTCCCGAAACCGAAGAAGCGCTCCTCAGGCGAGGAGGCGTAGGTGAGATAGACGCGGTTGTAGGGCTCTTCCACCTCGACCTCGAAGCGCAGCCGTTCCTCGGTCACGAGCAAGAAGGTGAGCGTATAGTCCACGCCTTCTGAATCGCCTCGTCGTGTGAGCCGTCCACCGACGACCAGCGTAGACTGGTGCTTCTCGACGTAGTCGATGGTTTGATCCAAGTGTGGTCTGTCTATCTCATCATCGATAAAGAAGTGCCCACTGGACTCTCTGACCGTCTCCTCGCCCTCGGCGGCTGCCAGGAAGCTCGCCCCGGGGATGCTCTGCCATAGTATCCTGTCAGGCCTGGAGCTGTGCGAAACGCTGAGAACTACATCTGAAAGGCTGGGACCAGTCTCCAGCACGACGGTAAACTCGCCGATCCGGTGCGGTCCCCAGGAGACGTCGCGCGCCACTCCGGCAATAGCGCCGGGGACACGAGCCGGCCTTCTCCAGAGCGTGTAGGCACCACCCAGTATGGCCATCCCAGCCACACCAATACCGGCTAGCCAAATAAACTTCCTCCGCGTTATCAATCTCCTCTCCGCGATCTCTTCCGGCTCTGTTTACCCTCGCATCTCACAAGAGAGGTACGCCCAGCCATACGACGCGGCCTACCCTGGTGTCTCCGGGTCTTCGGGGTCGAGGCCGCGTCGTCTAGCGAAGTCATCTATCATGGCGCGAGCGATGCTTATCTCATCCGGACTACCCACGGGCGGTACGCGGACAGGCGCGTCTTCGAGCACGAGCATCCTGTCATCCCTGAACGCGAACCACAGCGCTGCCTCCCGTTCCGCCAACGGACTTTAGGTTGACCTGTCGAGGAGCGAGGCCAGATACTCGGCTGGATGTAGGGCACGCCGTTCTGTTCCGTCAAGGATCTGCTCCCTGCAGCTGGTTCCCGGCGCGACGACGACCCGCTCCCCGGCCTCACGCACCGCGGGAAAGAGTCTCCTCTCTCCCATCTTCATCGAGACCTCGTAGTGTCCCTTCTCGTATCCGAAGAGCCCGGCCATCCCGCAGCAACCGGAGTCCACGACCTCGACATCGGCCGCGAGACCAAGCACCCGCTCCGTCGGGCCCGTCCCTACGAGCGCCTTCTGGTGGCAGTGCCCGTGCAGGAGGACCGGGGCGCCTTCTCTTAGCAGAAGCTCTCCGTCGAGCTCGAGCATCGCCTCCTCGAAGAGCCGGGTTGCTCGCGCCAGTTTTTCGACGCGCTCGTCATCGGGGAGAAGCTTGCTGTAATCGTCGCGCAGGGTCAGGATGCAGCTCGGCTCGAGGCCGACCAGCGGGACATCGCGCTCGACGAGGGGCATAAGGAGATCCAGGTTTCGCCCGGCGTTCTTTCGTGCCTCGTCAACGAGCCCCTCAGACAGCATTGGCCTCCCGCAACAGACGACCTCGGGCAGATGGATTCTCGCTCCCGCGGCCGCGAAGAGCCTTACCGCTCCCTCCCCGACCTCGGGCCTCTGGTACTCGTTCCAGGTGTCGTTGAAGAGCGCAACCTCCGCAGGTCCGGCGCCCTGCGGCAGTTCGGGGAAGCGCCTGGTGAAAGTCTTCTTCGCCACCCGTGGCAAGGAGCGGCGGGGGTCTATGCCTAGCATGGCAGCGGTCCGGCGGGCGAGGCGTGTTCCTGCGAAGGCGTTGTAGAGCGAAGGGACCAGGGCGGCCAGGGCGAGCTGACGGCGGATGTGCCCTGCCGCCTTCTGGCGCAAGGAAAAGCCGTGTTCTCTGCCGGCCTGGTAGAGGACCTCGGTCTTCATCGAGGCGACGTCTACCCGGGAGGGGCATTCTGTCTTGCACGCCTTGCATCCGACGCAGAGGTCCATGACCTCCTTCATGCGCCGCCCCGTAAGCTCCTCCGGTGGGAGGGTGCCTTCGATCACGGATCTGAGCATGTTGGCCCGCGCCCTCGTAGTGTCCTGCTCGTCTAGGGTCACCATGTATGAGGGGCACATCGTGCCCCCCGTCCTCTTGCGGCAGAAGCCGCTCCCGTTGCACAATTCGACAGCTTTCGCGAATCCGCCCTGATCATCGAAGGAGAGGTTCGTCTGTATGGGGAGGCGCTTTCGGCCGGGGCCGATGCGCAGCTGCCGGTCCATCCGGGGTGGGGCCAAGATCACACCAGGGTTCATCATCCCTTCTGGGTCGAAGAGACGCTTGACGTCCGCGAAGGCGCGCAGGATCTCCCCTCCGTACATCTTCTCCATGAACTCCGAGCGCGAGAGGCCATCGCCGTGCTCCCCTGAGATGGACCCGCCACAGTCGACGACGAGATCCGCAACCTCCTCGGCGATGCGCCGCATCCGCGAGACGCCATCGGGGTCCGAGGTGTCGAGCGCGGGCCTGACGTGCAGGCATCCCACGCTGGCGTGTCCGTAGAAGCAGGCCCAGGTACCATTCTTTTCCACTATCTCCTCGAAGCGGACGACGAACTCCTCCAGCCGGTCCGGCGGCACGGCCGCGTCCTCCACGAAGGCGACCGGTTTCTCTTTGTCTGTAGTACCGAGCAGGAGCGGCAGGGTGGACTTGCGCAGCGTGACGGTCTGGCTCATCTGGGCCTCTGTGCGAAGCGGCGTCGCAACCAGCGCCCCGGCTTCGCCGGCCAGTTCGTCGAGTTTCGTGAAGCGTTCGTCCAGCTCCTCTTTCGTCCCGCTCCACTCAACGACCAGGACGGCCTTGGGGTTGCCTTTGACAAAGCGAGTCGAGTCCCTGTAGGCGGGGTTTGCCCTCGCGCGGCCTATCGCGACGTCGTCGAGCAGCTCTATCGCCGATGGGTTCATCTGCAGGAACAGGCCCGTGGCACGGGCCGCTGCAGGGAGGGTGTCGAACTCGAATGAGGCAAGGGCGCGGGCCTCGGGGAGCGGGTGTAGTCTGAACTCCGCGCGGGTGACCACGGCCAGCGTGCCCTCGGAGCCACATATCAGGCGCGTGAGGTCCAGGGTCTCGGGGTCGACGAGGGCGTCGAGACCGTAGCCGGAGACGCGACGAATCATCTTCGGGAACCGGCGCCTTATCTCGTCGTTGTAGCGGTCCCCGATCTCCATCGCCCCGCGCAGCAGCCTTGCGAGCGTGTCGGCGTGACGGGCGCGTCCTCTGGCTTCTTCCCTGTTGAGGGAAACTAGGTCCACCGTCTCTCCGGAGGCCAGCACGCAGCGCAGGCCGAGGACCTGATCCGAGGTCATCCCGTATACGAGCGAGCGCATCCCCGCCGAGTTGTTCCCGACCATACCCCCTAGGGTCGCCACGTCGGAGGTAGAGGTGTCCGCCCCGAACACGAGCCCGTGGGGCCCGACAATCGCGTTGAGCTCGCCCTGCACCAGTCCTGGCTCGACCACGCAACGCCGCTCTTCGAGGTCTACCTCCAGTGCCCGGCGCATCTCGGAGACATCGAGGGCCAGCCCAGGGGCCGTCGCCTGCCCGGCCAGGGACGTGCCGGTGCCACGGGGTGTGATCGAGAGCCCGACGTCGCGGGCCGCCGATAGAGCAAGTTCCACGTCCTCTTCAGAGCGGGCGACGACGACACCAACGGGCTTGCGGAGGTAGATGGAGGCATCCGTGGACCACATGGCGCGTGAGGCTTCATCGGTGCGCAGGTACCCTTCGAGCTTGCCGTCGAGGGCGGCGTGGAGTTGCCTAAGGGAGGGTTCGGGTATATCCGGCATGGTCCGGTCAACTTTACATGCAGAGCGGACGTGTCGCCAATCAGAGATCCCCGCCTTCTTCGGCGAGACGATTCAATTCCCTGGCCAGCAGGGCGAGGCGGGCCTCCTTGACCAGGGGCACTTCCCTGCGGCGTCGGCGGACGTTGCCAAGGTCTATGTCCACGGTGATCAAGGCCTCCTCGTGGAGCGGCGCTTCCGCCACGACCGTCCCCCAGGGATCCACGACGTGCGAGTAGCCCCAGAAGAGCAGGTTGTCCTGTTTTCCGACTCGATTGACGAAGATAACGTAGCTCTCGAGCATGCGGGCGTAGAAGCGGGTGATCCCACGCCAGTAGTCCCTTGTGTCCAATAACTCGGGATAAGGGTAGGAACCGCTGGCGGCGGGGATAATGAGCACCTGGGCGCCGTCCTGAACCGCGATGAAAGGAAGAAACGTTTGCCAGGCGTCGTTGCAGATCAGCATGGCCATGCGGCCGAACCTGGTGTCGAAGGCGCGCATGTTCTGTCCCGGGTTGTAGTGCTTTCTCTCCTCGTAGATCCTGTAGTTCGGCAAGTAGAGCTTGCGGTGCAGGTGCACGAGGACTCCTCCTTCGAGATAGGTTGCGCTGTTGTAGGTCTGGAAGCGCTGCCCTTCCTCGCAAAACCCCACGACCACGGCCATCTCTCCCGCGGTCTCGGCCAGGGAGATTATTGGCTTGCTGTGCGCCTCGATGGGGACATCGTCACCGAGCTCTCCGAGAGCATAGCCGGACAGACTCAGCTCAGGGAAGACGGTGAGGTCCGCGCTCCTGTTCTTCGCCTCCGCCACCGCCCCTTTGGCCCTGCTGAGGTTCGTTTCGGTGTCGCCGAGGACACAGTCGATCTGGGCCAGGGCTACGCGCACGTTAAGTGCTATACCTCTCGATGATGCGCTCCCCCCGCACGTCGTGGTACCGGAATAGAACCACTAGGAGAACGGAACGATGGGTGGGCGGGAAACAAGGCGATCCGGGTTCCATAACTCGCCCGGATCGTACTTTATGCCACACGCCGGTTAAGGCCCTACGATCTCTGATCGGCCCGCAAGAAGAGACGCGGGCCAGCCGACCGTGGAGCGGTCAGGCAAAGGAGTCCTCTGGCCGAGGACATCAAGGAAAGAAGCGATTGCCGGGCTTACCATCCGACAATCGCCGTCGGGCCGTTTGCTAGATAAAGCCGTTCTGACTTAGCCACTCTTCGGCTACCTGGTCTTCGAGCTGCCCTTGCACGTCGACCTTCGCGTTCAGCTTTTGCAGCTCCTCTGTAGTCAGCTTCTCCGAGATGGGCGCGAACAGCTTGGTAATCTGCGGGTTCTTCTCGATCACTTCCTTACTCACGTTGAGCGCCGGGTTGTAGATCGGGAAGAAGCTCTTGTCGTCTTTGATGAGCTCGAGGTTGAGCGCCTCGATGCGACCGTCGGTCTGGAACACCTCACCGAAGTTGCACTGCTTACCCTTGTCGGTTTGTTGGTAGATCAGACCTTCGTCTATCTTGACGATGTTCTCCTTCGGGAACTCGAAATCGTAGTGTTCCTCCATACCCGGCAGGCCGTCATCGCGCGTCGAGAACTCTGTTCCCACGCACACGGTGGCTTCTTCCGGGT
>DASTKM010000091.1:0-20313 GCA_035715885.1 Rubrobacter sp. | reverse complement strand
GGGTGCGTCCGTCGCCACGGAACATGTTGCGGGGGAACTGGTCGAGCACGATTACGAGCGCTAGGCAGCTCCTTGCATCGTCGCGCCAGCCGTCGAGGTCGCCGGCTGCGGCCTCCTCGTAGAGACCGGCGAACTGGTCCGTGACCCTGGCGTCGAACTCGGGGTCTTTGCGGAACCACTCGTCGCGAAACTCGCCGTAGCCAGGCTCGCTTGCGCGGCCGAACCAGAAGTCGAGTACTTCGTCGGCCTTACTCGGCACGGCCTATTACCGTTACGTCTTCGTCGCGGCGGGTGAAGGTGCGGCCCTCCATGCGGCTCGTGTAGCCGTCTATCATCCAGAGCTCGGGTACGATCTCAGAGACCAGCTCGCCGTCGTCGAACATCCTGACCCTCGAGCTCTCCGAGACGACAACGGCCACGGCTCTCGTCTGACGGGAGATAGAAGCGCCTGCCACGTGACGACTGCCCAACCCGAGCGGCAGATCCAGGCTGTCCGAGGCGGCGTCTATGTAGCGGGCGCCGGAGAGCACCACGCCCGCGTTCGAGACCAGGAAGGCACCGTCGAGCTGGGCCAGCTCCTTGATGGTCTCCCGCATGTCGGGATCCTCTATCTGCTTGCTCTCGTCAGGGTGTCCGTGCAAAGGGTCGAGGATCAAGGGCTTGGATCGCTTTATGACCTCGCCAGAGTCGCCCACCACGAAGAGCGTCCCTATCTTCCGCCCCTCGCGGCCCTCGCGCGCGATCTCGACCGCGAGGGAGACGGTCTGCTCGAGCACCCGTGCATCTACCTCGCGCTTCTGGGTGCAGATCTCCTCATACACGTGTGTCTTTCCCATCGAGATCAACCTCCGTTCTGTGTAGTATCTAAAGGTAACCTTACCGTGAAGCATGTCTCCCCAGGCTCCGACTGGACAAAGATCTCGCCTCCATGACCGGTGACGATGCGCCGTACGATATCTAGCCCGAGTCCGGTCCCGGCCCCGATATCTTTGGTCGTGTAGAAAGGCTCGAAGACGTGGACCTGCGCCTCGCGCGGTATCCCACGCCCGTCGTCAACGACCTCTACCACCACGCGGTCGCCTTCCACGTACGCCCTGATGGTGATGCTTCCGCGGCCGTCCACAGCATCTATGGCGTTGTCGATGAGGTTGGTCCATACCTGGTTCAGCTCGCCGCCGCGCCCCGGTATCCCTGGCAGGTCTTTCTCATACTCCCTCAACAAAGTGACGTCCTTCAGCCTCGGGCCGAGGATGGTGAGGGTGTTCTGGAGGCCGGAGATCACATCGACCTCTCCGACCACCGCTCTGTCCATGTAGGTGTACTCCTTCATAGCCCCGACAAGCTCGGAGATGCGTCCAGCGCTAGTCTCGATCTCACTTGCCAGGCCGAGGAGATCCAGCGTCCCAGCGAGCCACTCCAGACCACAGGCGAGCGAGCGGTCATCGAATGCCCCGGCCATCGCTTCCAGACGGTCCGTGTCC
Source organism: Rubrobacter sp. (assembly GCA_035715885.1). Taxonomy (GTDB): domain Bacteria; phylum Actinomycetota; class Rubrobacteria; order Rubrobacterales; family Rubrobacteraceae; genus Rubrobacter_D. The sequence goes on along the minus strand of DASTKM010000091.1, from coordinate 18,832 downwards.
AGGCCCGCCTCAGCCAACGCCGGCGCCATATCCCAAGGCTCCTCACACCCATGCTCTTCCAACCAATCGGCGAGCCGATCCTCGGCGTCGCCTAGAGAGAGCGGGTCGAGAAGAGCTGCGTTGCCCGCTGCCGTTTCGCGTTGCAGGGCTACCAGCGCCTCGCGTTCTCCGGCGGAGAAGCGCTCGTCGTGCCCTACGGAAGTGAGTTGGGCCTCGAGGATCGCCTCGCCCAACTCTTCGGAGGCCCGCCGCGCCGCGGCCGCGGGATTGTTGAGCTCGTGGGCTAGGCCGGCCGAGAGCTTGCCCAGGGCCGCGAGTTTCTCCCGCTGGCGGTAGGCCCGCTGCGTGTAGCGCATGCGCCTGGCCAGGCCCGAGATGAAGATGTCGGCCAGGTCAGGGACCTCGGCGGGCATGCGCCTGAATGTCTCCGAGTCGATCTCCAGAACGCGGCTCGGCGCGCCTGCCCGCCCCCTGTGGATCGAGGTCCTCCCCGTCAGCACCGCGAGCCCGCCGGTGAACTCCCCGGGTGCGTGGGTCTGAACCGGGATCTCCGCAGCGCCGTCGAGGCGTGTGATCTCGACTTCCCCCTCGAGCACGACGTAGAAGCTGTCCACCACGGACCTCTCGTCGAAGAGGAGGTCTCCTGTCTGCAGCCTCGACTCCCTGCCGTAAGGCATAAGCGCCTCGACCTGCTCGGGAGTGAAGCCTTGCTCCTCCCGAACTTCGCGCATCATACGTCCGCCGCTTTCTCTGCGTCACCCGGTTCATTCACCGGCAGGCGCACCTGGAAGCGGGTGTCGCCGGGTTCGGAGAGGACCCGGATATCGCCCTTGTGGTCCTCGACGATAACGCGGTAGGTGATGTCCAGGCCGAGCCCCGTGCCTTCGCCAACATCCTTCGTGGTGTAGAAAGGCTCGAAGATCCGTTCCCGCACGTCGTCTGGGATGCCCGGGCCGTCGTCGGAGACCTCGACCAGAACCCTCCCGTTCTCGGTGGCTGTCCTGACCGTGATGCGACCCTGGCCGTCGACGGCGTCGATGGCGTTGTCGAGCAGGTTCGTCCACACCTGGTTCAGCTCGCTGGCGTGGCCGCAGACGTGGGGGAGGTCTTTCTCGTAGTCGCGGACGACCTCGACGTCGCCCTTCTTCAGCTTGTGTCCGAGCATGATAAGAGTGCTGTTCAACCCAGCGTGCACGTCGACCTTTCTGGTGGCCGCCTTGTCCATGTGCGTAAATGTCTTGATCGCCCCGACCAGCTCGGAGATGCGTGCAGACCCACCCTCGATCTCCCGCAGCAACTCGTCACCGGCCATCGTTGCTCTCAGCCAGCCGAGAACACCGCCTAGCGCTTCTTGGGGCACCCTATCTGCGAGCCCTTCGAGCCAGGCCGTTTCCAGCCCGGCGCCGGCGAGGGTGGAGGAGATCTCCCACCCCTCCTCGACGCTGCGGTCCTCCAGCCACATGGCAAGCTCATCCTCCAGGTCACTCACTTCCAGCGGGTCGAGCGAGGCCGCGGTCCTCCGCGCTACCTCTTCCGGAAGCCCGGCGACGAAGGAGTGTTGTTCTTCAGTGAGGGGCAGAGTACCCAGTTCCGCGGCCTTCTCCGACGCTTCCCGAAACGCCTCGCGGGCCTCGGCGGCGCTGCGGCCTATAGCTGCGGCGGGGTTGTTCAGTTCGTGGGCCAGGCCTGCGGCCATGGTGCCGAGCGAGATCAGCTTGCCGTGTTGCTGCGAGACGAACTCGTCTGACGCCTCTCGCACCTCAGATCTCCCTCAAGTACTGGTGGACGAACTGGATGGCGATTGCGCCCTCGCCGACGGCCGAGGCGCAGCGCTTGACCGAGCCGTGACGCACGTCACCAGCGACGAAGATGCCTGGCACGCTCGTCTCCAGAAGGAACGGGTCCCTATCTGGCCGCCAGCCCTTGGGACGCTTACCCCCTTGCATCAGGTCCGGTCCCGAGAGGATAAAGCCACGTTCGTCGCGCTCTACGACGCCATCGAGCCACTCCGTCTGCGGCGCAGCCCCGATAAAGATGAAGAGCGAATGGGCCGTCGCGGTCTCGGTTTCGCCCGTCCGTGTGTTCTTCGCGGTTATCCGTTCCAGGTGATCCTCACCCTCGACGGAGACCACTCCTGTGTCGACCAGCACCTCGATATTGTCCATGTCTTCTATCTGGCGCACCAGGTAATCGGACATGCTCTTCCTCAGGTCGCTGCCCCTGCAGAGGATGAAGACTCTGCCCGCCTGCTTTGAGAAGAACATCGCGGCCTGGCCGGCCGAGTTCGCCCCCCCGACGATGAACACGTCCTCGCCCTTGCACGAAAGAGCTTCCGTCTGGGCTGCGCCGTAGTAGATGCCGCGCCCCGTGAGATGATCAACACCTGGCACATCCAATTTCCGGTAGGAGACGCCTGTCGTGATGATCAGGGCGTGGCACGAGATCTCCGTCCCGTCGGCGAGGGTCACGATGCGGTACGGGTCCTCCGCGCGCACCTCGCTCACCTCCTGGGGTGTCAGGATCTCGACCTCGAACCGCTTCGCCTGGTCAACGGCCCTCCGCGCCAGATCGCCGCCCGAAAGCCCGGCAGGGAAGCCCAGATAGTTCTCGATGCGGCTGCTCATTCCGGCCTGCCCGCCAGGGGCCTCGCGCTCTATGAGGACGGTCTTCAGGCCCTCTGAAGCCCCGTAGACCGCGGCCGCAAGGCCGGATGGTCCACCGCCGACGATCACCAGGTCGTAGAACTGCTGCCCGGCGCGGGTCTGAAGCCCGATCTTCTCGGCTATCTCCCTGTTCTGCGGCGCCTCCTCATAAGAGCCGTCCTCGTAGACGACGAGCGGCAGCTTCGGCGCTCCAGAATCGGCGTGCGCCAGGATCTCTCGAGCCTCTTCGGATCCCTCGATGTCAAGCCACCGGTAAGGTACGCGGTTGAGGGCCAGGAACTCCCGAGTGCGGTGCGAGTCGGGCGACCAGCGGTCCCCGACGACCCGCAAACCCGTGAAAGGTGGCCTGTAGTCGGCTTGCCAGTCGCCGAGCATGTCGTCGAGGTTTGGGTAGAGGTTCTCATCCGGCGGGTCCCACGGTTTCTGCAGGTAGTAGTCAAGGCCTACGTCGTTGATCGCGCGAATAGCTGCCTCGGTATCCGAGTAGGCCGTGAGCAAGACACGCTTGGCTTCGGGATAACGCTCGATAGCCTGCTCGAGGAACTCGACGCCCGTCATCTTCGGCATCCGCTGGTCGACCAGAAAGAGCGCTACGGGGTCGCCTCTAAGCTTGAGCTTGCCCAGTGTGTCGAGCGCCGATTCCCCTGAGTCCGCCCGAAGTATCCTGTACTCGCGCGCGTACCGGCGCCTGAGATCGCGCTCCACGGCCCGCAGCACCTGCGGGTCGTCGTCAACCGCCAGTATCACCGGCTTCGCCATACCGCCCGCCCTTCAGATACGATGGTCAATCAGTTGTTTCATCCCGCAAATCGCGGCCGTATGTCCTTCCAGACGCTCCAGAAAAATTCTAGCATCCTCGGCAACCTGGCCGTTCGGGTAGGTGGTTACTTCCCACGGTCTTGGGCACTAGAGAACTTTGGTAGGACTTCCGAGAGCCACTCCTTCGCCTCGCCAACTTCCTCATAGGTCAGGGGATGGCCTGTGTCGCGCCAGCGGAGGTCGACGTCGGCGCCGGCTTCGTCCAGGATGTCCGCCAGGCGTTGTGTGTTATCTGGCGGGATCATGCGGTCCATGCGCCCTGCAGCCAGGAAGACGGGCATCCCCGAGAGGTCGGGCGTCAGATCGGGCTCGAAAGGAACCATTGCCCTGAACAGGACCGCGGCCTTTAGCAGACCGGGGTGCAGCAGGATCGTGCTCGCCGCAACGTTGGCCCCATTGGAGTAGCCTACGGCGACGAGCTTCGAGCGGTCGAAACCGTACTCTGCTGAAGCGGCTTCCACGAACTCGGCCAGCTCGTGCGTGCGCAGCAGGAGGTCCTCCTGGTCGAAAACCCCTTCTGCGAGGCGGCGGAAGAAGCGCGGGGCGCCGTACTCTGAGACTTTGCCGCGGGGGGAGAGGAAGGCAGCGCCAGGAGCGAGCTCCTGTCCGAGCGGGATCAAATCCTCTTCATTCCCGCCCGTTCCGTGCAACAGGAGGAGCGTCGGGCTGGACTCATCTTCGCCAGGCAGGTAGCGGTGGACGAAACCGAGATCGGCGCTCATGCGCTCTCTCCTATCGGGACGCGCAGCGGTGGGAGAACCTCTTCGAGCCTGTCGCGGCGGGTCTCGAGCCAGGGCGGCAACTTGAGGTCTTCGCCGAGGTGTTCGGGGTCCTCGTCTACCGCGAAGCCCGGGGGATCCGTGGCGATCTCGAACAGGACCCCGCCAGGCTCTCGGAAGTAGATCGAACGGAAGTAGTTGCGGTCGAGCACGGGCGTAACGCTGTAGCCGAGTGCGGCTACCTCCTCACGCAGCGCGAGTTGGGTCTCCTCGTCGGGGACCCGGAACGCGACGTGGTGCACGGTGCCTACGCCCATGCTCCCGTGGGGGAAGCCGGCAGCGTTCACCACGTCCACCAGGTATCCAGGACCGCCCTCGCCTGAGGCGAGTCTGATCCTACCCTCAACCTCATCCAGGCTCCTGAAGCCAAGTGAGTCTGTCATCAGCCCGGCGGTACGGTCGGGCGCCTCGACGGCGAGGGTGACGTGGTGGAACCCCCTGACGGAGTGCTCGGCCTGGACAGGACCGCCGGACCATCCTGGTCGCCCGTCTTCCGTGGCCACGAGCTCTACGCGCAGACGGTCTGGGTCCTCGAAAGAAAGGACTGTATCGCCGAAACGGTCGCGGGGTCTCTCGAAGCGGACGCCATTCTCTACCAGGCGCTCTGTCCAGTAGCCTAGTGAGGAGGTTGGGATGGAGAAAGAGGTGACGACGAGCTGGCCGGCCCCTATGCGTCCACCTGGCGCGTGCGCCCAAGGGAAGAAGGTCATGATGGTTCCAGGACACCCTGCGCCGTCGCCGTAGTACAGGTGGTAAGTCTCCGGATCATCGAAGTTGACAGTCTTCTTGACCAGCCTGAGGCCCAGAGTGCCGGCGTAGAAGTCCACGTTGCGCTGCGGCACGCCCGAGATGGCGGTCACGTGGTGGATTCCGGTAGTCTGCGGCATCATGGTGCTCCTCTTCGAGGTTTCATCGGACGTAGGATCATCTTATCACCGGCATACCTTGGGGCGATTCGGCTGAGAATGGTGAGACGGTCCTCGGCTGATCAGGCTGCAGAGCAAGCGGGACTATCCTACGCAGATCCTGATGCCCGTTAACTAATCGACGTGCGGATAGACCAGGACGGGTCCCCTGGCGGCGGTCACGACCTTGGTCGATACGCTCCCTAGCCTGGTCCGAATCAGTCCGGCCAGGCCCCTGCTGCCGACGGCTACGAGCGAGGGTTGCACCACCTGGGAGGCTTCGAGGAGCACGTTGGCCGGGTATCCTCCTGAGATCCTGATCTCCGGCCTCCTACCGAGAATCTCCTCCAGCTCACTGGCACGCTCTTCGAGCATGCTCTTGTCCCGCTCGCGCATCTGGGTGAGGTTCTGGACCGCGGACCTCGCCTCCCCAGGAGGAACCTCCGGTAGATCGGGATGAGAGTAGACGAGCAGTCCCTCGGCACCATAGAGCTTGCCTATGCCGGCGGCGAGCTCTCCGGCCCTGCGCGCGTCGTCGGAGAAGTCCTCGCCGATGATGATCCGGGCTGGAGCCCAGAAATCTTCTGCGCCCGTAAGTACGAGCACGGGGACCTGGGCGTGGTGCACGATCTCCTCGGATTGGCTGCCCATCAGGATGCGCCGCACCGTGCCTAGCCCGCGGCTGCCGACGACCAGGAGATCAGCGTCGATCTCTTTGCTGAGGGCGATGACCTCGTTGGAGGTGCGTCCCCTCCTGAGATACGCCTTCGTGACTTCCACACCGGAGGCCCTGATCTTCTTCACCTGCTCGTCTAGTATCTCCTGGCCCTGGCGCCTCAGCTCCCTTTTGACGAAGTCGTGGGCGAACCCCCGCACGTCGTGCCAGACGTGAACGACATGAAGTTCGGCCCCACACCTCTTGGCCAGATCCGAGGCCGCCTCTGCTGCCCTGACAGCATCCTTCGAGCCGTCTGTCGGGAGCAGTATTCTCTCCGGAAGCACGCTCATACGAAACTCCTCTCATCTCCCGATTATCTAACGCCAGCACGAATGATACCGCCAGCCGCCCTTTCAGGCTGGGTCAGGATCTTCCGCCGGACGGGACGGGCTCGCGGAACTGGCGGCGGTAGAGGTCCGCATACAGGCCGTTCTTCTCTATCAGCGCGGCATGGCTGCCCCGCTCCGCGATGCTCCCTCTCTCTATGACGAGGATGAGGTCGGCGTTTCTGATGGTGCTCAGACGGTGGGCGATGACGATGCTCGTCCTACCCTCGAGCAACTTGGCCAGGGCTCTCTGGATGGTTGCCTCCGTGCGCGTGTCTATGTTGCTAGTCGCCTCGTCCAGGATGAGGATGCGCGGGTCTGTCAGGATCGCCCTGGCGAAAGAGAGTAACTGGCGTTGGCCCTGGCTCAATGCCCCACCCCCCTCACCCAGAACCGTATCGTAGCCCTCGGGAAGGGACGTGATGAAGTCGTCGGCGTTGACCACGCTGGCCGCGGCCTCCACCTCCTCGCGCGTCGCCTCCGAGGGGTCGCCGGAACGGCCGTAGCCGATGTTCTCCGCAATGGTGCCCGAGAACAGGAAGGGCTCCTGGAGCACGATCCCGATGTTGGCCCTGAGGTCCTTGCGGGCGAGCTCCCTCACGTCCCTACCGTCGATTAGGACCCTCCCTTGTGTGGCGTCGTAGAAGCGCGGTATCAGGCTCGCTATGGTCGTCTTGCCAGCCCCCGTCGGGCCAACGAGGGCGACCGTCATACCGGGCTCGACCCGGAAGTCCACGTCGTGCAGGACGGGGTTGCCAGGGTCGTATGCGAAGGTCACGTGCTCGAAGGTGATGCGGCCGCTCGCGGCACCGAGCTTCGGCGCGTCCTGCAGGTCCTCAGGCTCAGGCTCTTCGTCGAGGATGTTGTAGATGCGTTCTGCGCCTGCGACCGCGGCCTGGGCCTGGGTGTAGACCTGGGAGGCGAGCTGTATCGGTCGGAAGAACTGCTGGACGTAGATCAGGAACGCGGTCAGGATGCCGATCGAGAGCGAGCCGGCGAAGACTAGATAGCCGCCGTAGCCAATGACCAGGGCGGTGGCCAGGGTCGAGAGCAAATCTATTGTAGGGGCGAAGGCCGAGGTGATCGCCACAGCTTGCACGTTGGCGTCGCGGTTGGCGGCGTTTCGCCGCCTGAAACGAGCGATGTTCTCATCGGTCCTGTTGAAGGCCTGCGCCTCGCGCACCCCGACGATGTCCTCTTGAACTCCCGCAGTCACGTCCCCGACCGTCTCGCGCGTCAAGCGAAAGGCGCGTCTCGCGCGGCGGGCGAAAAAGGAGGTCAAGAGGAGCATGATAGGGATGATCGCGAAGCACGCGAGGGCGAGGTTCCAGTCGAGGAAGAGCATCGCAATAACGATCCCGATGAGGCTGAACAGAGACCCCAGTAACTGGGTGAGCCCCTGCGAGAAGAGCTGGTTGAGGGTGTCGACGTCGTTGGTTACCCGGCTCATCAGGTCTCCGACGGGCCTCCTGTCGAAGAACCCCAGTGGGAGGTGCTGGAGCCGGTCGAAGATCCTGGCCCGCATGGAGGCCAGGATACTCTGCCCGATGGAACCGACCTGGTATACCTGGCCCCGCGAGGCAATGGCCCCCACAGCGTAGACCCCGAAGAGCACCACCATTATCCTGGAGAGCCCGGCTACGTCGCCGGGCAGGATGTAGCGGTCTATGGAGCGTCCGATCAACCAGGGTCCGCCAGCCTGCGCCGCCGCCCCGAGCACGACGAGACCGAGTACGAGCACCAGCTTGCCTACATAGGGACGCAGCTCTCCTAGAAGGCGCATGGCGGTGGCGCCCCGGTCGCTGGCGCGCTCCTGCGGCACGCGTGCAATGGATTCTATGCCCCGGATCTCTCCTCCTCGGACAGCTCTTTCTGGCGCGCGAACTAGCCTCTAGGCGGGCGAGAGCTTCAGTGTGGTGGGCAACGTCTCGGGACGCACCATCGCCTCTGTAGAGGCTGGCGAGGATTGCTGGTATTTGCTCCTGAAGGCGGCGCTTACCGCATCCACAATCGCCCCTTCGGTGGCGTGTGCTGCATGCACGGGGAGGCGGTCGTCGTGCACATGCAGTGCGCCCTCAGGGTTGGATGAGATCTCACGGTACCAGCGCCCTCTGGGGCCGCGCAGCGAGCGCACGAAGACCTCGCCTTCCACGACCACGACCCAGATGATCGTGCGGTGCTCGGGGGAGGCATTTTCACGGCGGGTCTCGATGCGCACTTCTCTGGTCTCGTCGAGGAGCCTGAGGGTTTCGGCGTCGAAAGTATCGTTCATGGTTCTCCTAAGCGTAGCTTTCCTCGTGGACGATCTCGCCGAGGGATTTACGCGCCGGCCCGCGGCGGGCGCGGGATCTGCGGGCCTCCTCCTCGGGGTAACCGAGGGAGATCGCGGTCCGCACCACCTTCTCCTTTGGTATGCCCAGTAGCTCCCTGGCTGCGTCCCTGCCGGAGCCGACGAACCAACCTATGCTCGAGCCGACCCCGTGTGCGTGGGCGGCGAGCATGATCCGCTCGGCGAGCCTCCCCTCGTCGTAGGTCTCCTGCTCGGCCCGCTCACCGGCCATGACGAGGACGATCCCGAGCGGCGCACCTGCCAGGTGCCATGCGTAGCCCCCGACCGAGGCGAGGGAGCGCAACGTGTCCCGCTCGCGGACTACCAGGATCTCCCAGGGCTGTTTGTTGGACGCGCTCCCTGACCAGCGGGCCACCTCCAGGACGTCGTCCACGACCTCCTGCGGTACGTGGTCTGGTCTGAACGAGCGGACAGCGCGCAGGGTGCGCAGTAAGGAGAGACAATCTCTTGCGTTCTGTCCGCCTGTGGTCCCGCCCATGGTTCTCTCCTCTCTGCAGTGTTCGCGGCGACGTTGCCGACTCCGTTCTCCGATCGGAGCAGACGCTGGATCATGTTCCCGTCAATCTGTTCATGCTGCAGTCTCCGAGGGGGAGAGCAATTGGGAGCCGAGGATCTCGTTGTAGAGTTCGCTCTCCCGCCGAAGATCCTCATGGGTACCGCTGGCTACGATACTGCCTTTGTCGAGGACCAGGATCAGGTCGGCGTCCCGCACCGTCGAGACCCTCTGGGCGATGACGAAGACCGTGCGGTGCTTCTCGCGCATGAGCCTGTCCAGAGTCTCCTGGATCGCAGCCTCCGTCTCGGCGTCCACGGCCGAGGTGCTGTCATCGAGAATGAGGAGCCGGGGATCGATGAGGAGCGCCCGCGCTATGGCGATCCGTTGCCGCTGTCCGCCCGAGAGACCGATGCCCCGCTCGCCGATAACGGTGTCGTAGCCATCCGAGAGCTCCTTTACGAACTCAGCGGCCTGGGCCGCCTCGGCTGCAGCCACGATCTCCTCATCGGTGGCTTCGGGTTTGCCGAACGCCACGTTATCGCGCACTGTGCCTGAGAAGAGGCGCGTTTCCTGCAGGACTATCCCGATCTGGGACCTGAGCGAGGATAGCGTCACTTCGCGCACGTCGTTGCCGTCGAGCCTGACGGCCCCTCCCGTCACGTCGTAGAAGCGCGGTATGAGGTTGACGAGCGTGGACTTACCCGAGCCCGTAGTCCCCAGAACGGCCACGGTCTGCCCCGGCCTGGCGGTAAAGGACACGCCGGCCAGGATGTCGCGCGCGCTGCCAGGGTAGCGGAACGAAACGTCGTCGAAGTCGACCCTGCAGGAGAGGGGGAGGAGGATGGAGGCGTCGGGGGCGTCCTTTACGTCGAGGGGGGCGTCGAGGACATCGAAGACCCTCTGGGATGAGGCTCCTGCGCGCGAGAAGCTGGCCGAGAGGAAACCTATCGTGAGGATCGGGAAGAGCATAAAGCCGAGCAGGGTGTTGAAGGCGACGAGATCCCCGATCGAGAGCCTGCCGCCGATAACCTGCCAGCCCCCAAACCAGATGATCGCCAGCGTCCCCAGGTTGGCGAATAGAAAGACGAAAGGGAAGTTGTTGGAGAACACCCGCACGGTGGTGAGGTTCTTCTGCAGCAGCTCCTCGTTGACCGATGTGTAGCGGGCCGTCTCGTAGTCCTCACGGGCGAAGGCCCGGATCACACGCACCCCCAGAAGATCCTCCTGCAGCACGGTGTTGAGCCTTCCGAGCGTCTGCTGAACCTCCCTGAAAAGAGGCCTGATCCTACCGACAAAGCGAACCAGCAACACGGCGATGATGGGAACGATGGCCAGCGCAACGAGGGCGAGTTGCCAGTCGAGATAGAGGAGCAAGACCGTCGTACCAATGAGCATGACGAAGGCGTTGGCTAGTTGGACGACGCCGGAGCCGGCGAAGGTGCGGATCTGCTCCACGTCGCTGGTGAGGCGGGTAACGAGCTGACCCGTCTGGACCCTATCGTAGTAGGAGAAGGAGAGGCGCTCTATCCTCTCGAACAGAGCATCCCGCAAGTCGTAGGCGACACCCTGTGAAGCCCTCTCGGCCAGATACCCCTGCAAGAACGTGAACAGGGCCCGTGCCAGCGCGAGCCCGACCAGCCACCCGACCACAACGAAGATGACCTCGAGCCGCCGCGGACCGATGCCTTCGTCGATGGCGCGCCCGATGAGTAGAGGCGTCGCCAGGTTCGCCCCTGAAACCAGCAAGAGCGACAGGACCGCGACCCCACTCTCCCACGCGTACGAGCGGAGGTACGCCAGCGCCCTGCGTAGTGCCCCTGCTCCGGAAGGTATCTCCTTGCCGGCCAGAAGATATCCCCTACGCGCCCATCACGGTCGCCGGCTCACCGCGGCCACGGGCGATCCTGCCTTGATGGTTCTCTGTTGCCATCCGTTCTTATGGTATCCCATCAGCCTCCCTGTCGACCGCTCTCTAGGCGAGGGGGCCGATGGCTCGTTCGGCTGTCAGTGCCAGCTCCCCAGAGGTTACGAGGCTCTTGGCAGTCTCCAGGTGCGGAGCCATAAAGGTGTCGCCCTCGATGAACGGAATGTCTCGCCTGATACGCTGGCGGATGGCGCTGGTTGCGTGGCCTGGCTGCAGGGGGTAGCGGAGGTCGAGAGCCTGGGCCGCGCAGGCCGCTTCGACGGCGAGGATGCCTGAGACGTTATCGAGGAGCCTGCGAAGCTTGCGGCCGGCGCTCCATCCCATCGAGTTGTGGTCTTCTTGCATTGCCGAGGTCGGGAGGGAGCCTGTGCTCGCCGGGTTCGCGAGTCGGCGATTCTCTTCCGCGAGGGCCGCGGCTGTGTAGTGTGGCATCATGAACCCCGAGTTGACCCCGGGTCGCGGGCTGAGAAAGGCGGGCAGGCCATCCGAACGTCTCGGGTCGAGCATGCGGTCGATCCTGCGCTCCGTGATGGCACCGACCTCCGAGGCTGCGATGGCCAGGAAGTCGAGGACGAGGGCCAGCGGCTCGCCGTGGAAGTTGCCCCCGCTCTCGACCCGTCCGTTCGGCAGCACGACAGGGTTGTCCGTGACTGAGGCCAGCTCGCGGCCGGCTACGAGTGAGGCGTGATCTAGCGTGTCGCGCGCCGCGCCGAAGACCTGGGGGGCGCAGCGCAGGGAATAGGCGTCCTGGACCAGGTGGGGCGAGTCGCGGTGCGATGCTACGATGGGACTCCCTGAGAGCAGTTTCGAGATGTTGCCGGCGCTTGCGAGTTGTCCTGGATGAGACCGCAGGGAGTGGAGGTCTTCCGCGAAGACCCTGTCGGTGCCGAGCATGGCCTCGACGGACATCGCCGCGGTCACATCGGCGGTCTTCAGGAGGACCCTCAGGTCTTCGAGCGAGAGCAGCAGCATAGCCAGCATACCGTCTGTGCCGTTGATCAGGGCGAGACCTTCTTTTGTGGCGAGCCCTAAGGGTCGGATGCCGGCGCGCTCTAGAGCTTCGCTGGTCTTGACTGGTTCTCCCCCCTCCAGCAGCCGGCCTTCTCCAACGAGGCAGAGCCCCACGTGGGCGAGGGGGGCGAGATCTCCGCTCGCGCCCATAGAGCCATACTCGGGCACGGCGGGGGTGAGGTCCGCGTTGAGGAACGCCACCAGGGCGTCGATGAGCTCGGGGCGGACACCGGAGTAGCCCGCGGATAGGGTCTTCGCCCTGATCGCCATCATGGCCCGCACCACCTCAGGCTCGATGAACGGTCCCATACCGGCGGCGTGGCTGCGGAGGAGCGTGTGCTGGAGCTCGAGGCGTTTCTCTGCGGTGATCCTGGTGTTGGCGAGCGCCCCGAAGCCTGTCGTCACCCCGTAGACCGGACGGTCGCCTTCGAGCATGATCTCGATGCGCCCGCGGGAAGCGCTCACTCTCTCACGCGCCTCCTCGCCCATCGCCACCCGCGCCCTTTGCCTCGCCACAGCGACGACAGAGGCCGGGTCGAGGTTCTCTACGTAGAATTCCGTCACCGGACGCTACATCGCCAGGGTCGGTCTGTAGTCCGGGTCCGTGAGCGCCTCACGCTCGGGACGGAAGGCATCTATCTCGTAGCGCGTGCGGCCTTCCAACGCTATCTCACTCAAGATCCTGCCGACGAGGCCGGCGAACTTGAAGGCGTGTCCGGCGCCGCAGAAGAAGGCGACCTGGGGTATCCCTGGCACGGTGCCTAGCACGAACTCGCGGTCTGGCGGCATGTCGTAGAGACAGGTCTTGGTATAGAGTTCGGGACCCAGCGAGCGGGGGATGTAGCGCTGCAAAAAGTCGCGCAGTGTGGCGAGTATGCGTGGATTCGGGTCGAACGTGCGGGTGTCGACACTCACGACGTCGCCGCCGGTATCCTGGCCGGCTTTGGAGCCAGCAGCACCGTAGACGGGGAGACCGTAGAACGTGTAACCAGGGCCGCCGTGCCAGATCCAGACCGGGAATCTGTCAGGCGCGAACTCCCACAAGTGGGGCGTCCGAAAGTACGTCACCTGCTCCTGGGTGCATGTAATGGGGATCCCGTACCCGAGATGACCGAGCACCCTGTTGGTCCAGGCTCCTGCCGCGACGACGAGCTTTCTGGCGGAGAAGGTCCCTGCAGCCGTCTCGACCTCGACGCCCTCACCGGCCGTACGCACACCGTACACCGGCGCCTCGTCGAGGACCGTCGCGCCCCTGGTCCTTGCCAGGGCTATGTGTACGGCGTTGGCCCTGCCCGCGTCCACGAAGCCGGCTCCTGGTTGGTAGACGCCGAGCACGCTCTCATCGAGGATGAATTGCGGGAAACGATCCATCACTTCCTGTGCGGAGAGTTCCTGGTAAGGGATGCCTACCGCTGCCATCGCACCGGCATAGTGGTTGATGTAATCGGGTGCGTCCTCCACGGATTCCAGGTCGAGGCCGCCCGTTTCGAAGACCAGTCGTATACCGGACTCGTCCTCGATCTCGGACCAGGCCTGGTAGGTATGGGGCGTTAGGGTGGTGTAGGCCTGGTCGTGGTAGGAGAGGCGGATGATTCGCGAGTGGTCTTCCGAGCCGCCCCTGTCGTGGCCGAGATGGAACTGTTCGAGGCCGAGGACCTCAGAGCCGGCCGCGCGGGAAAGCCAGTACACGGCGGCGCTCCCGATGCCGCCGCAACCCACGACGATGTACTCGAACGCCTTCTTTCCTGTTCCTTGCATGCCAACCTCTCGCCCTGGCCCCAATGTGGGCCTTCTCAGAGAGCTCGACGCCGCCTTTCGCGGTCCTACTGCTCTCTCATACGGTGCAGCTCGTAGCCGGACTGGGCTATGCCCGTCCTCGTACGCCACTCGCGTTCGTCGGAGGATAACTTGCCGAGGGCCCTTGCCATCTCCCTGACGTGGGCCGCGACCGAGCCGCAGCAGGAGCCTATGTAGTTGTATCCGAGGTCACGCGCCCTTAGTGCGAACTCTCCCATCGTGGCGCGGGGGAGGGTAATCTTCTCCAACTCGTACGGGAACTCGGGGAGCGAGACGTAGTTGGGCCGCTCGTCTGTCCCGTGGAACGCGACGGGCTGGGCCGCCATGTGAACCGCGTCGGGGACGGCTGCGCGCATCTCCTCCATGATCGGGAGCATGTACTCTGGTGAGCGAAAGCAGTTGGCGCCTACGATGTCCACTCCTGCGTCGGCCAGACGCTTTACCTGCTCGCCCGGCGAATAGCCCTCGAAGGAGTTGGGATCGTTGTCAGGGCCCATGGTCACCATCGCGGGGAGCCCTGTGGCCCTGATGGCTTCGGCGGCTATCATGGCCTCGCCTAGCCAGTTGAAGGTCTCCGCTATCACGAAGTCCACGCCCTCCGCGGTCATCACGTCGAGCTGGCGGTCGAAGAGCTCGCGGGTGCGGCGGTGGGTCTCCGGGTCTTCGGGCCGGTAGACCCAGGCGCAGCTCAGGTTGCCTGCGACGAGCACGTCTCTTTCGGCCTCACCTGCGATCCTGCGTGCGATCCTGGTGGCCTCGCGGTTCATGTCGTCGACCCTGCCCTCGAGCCCGACCGTCGCCAGCTTGTCCTCGCTGGCATAGAAAGTGAGCGTCTGGAGCACGTCGACGCCAGCATCGACGAACTCCCTGTGTAGCTCCTCCAGGGCCTCGGGGTTCGTAATGCTGGGTTCGGGCACGAACGGACCGGCCTGCACGTAGCCCCGGCGCTCCAACTCTAGCAAGTAACCGCCGTCACCGAGGACGATGCCCCTGGATAACCGCTGCAGAATACCCTCGCTCATGGACGCCCTCCTTCTCTATGTAGGCCGTGTTGCTTACTGTGCAGCCTAGCAGAGGAACTTCGAACGATCCAATCATTTCAGCCTGTCAGCACGCCGCCTGTTTCAGGCGACTTGTCAGCATTTCAACTTGTCAGCTTTCTCATTGGAAGGTCCTGGCTGACTTGCTGACAAGGCGGCGCAGCCGCCGTGCTGAAATGCTTGCAGAGAGGTTTGGTTCTCTTTGCAAACCTACGACTCTTCCTCGTCCTCACGTTCTCGGGAAGGGCTGTATCCTGCGCTGGTTAGGCCCAGGATGGAGCCCACGCTCCCGATGCTCAGGATCCAACCCGTGCTGCCTATGCTGAGGATGCTGCCAGAGCTGCCGATGCTCAACACAGATCCCACACTCCCGATGCTCAGAATGGAGCCCGCGCTGAGTATGCACCCCACGCTCAGGAAACTCATGATACTGTGTGGGCTCCGCGCACTGAGCAGGCTGACTCCGGCCCTACGGGCATGATGCCGGGCTGCTTTGAGGTACGCCTTCTTATCCAGCATGTCTCCCTCGAGAACGTCGCCTGGTGGTCGTCTATCATCCTACCTCAGGAGCGCCCCGACCGTACGGCCTCCCTTACCGCGGGCACGACCTCGCCAGCGAAGACCGCGACCTGCCGCTCGTGGTCCCCGGAGGGCCAGAAGATGAAAGTATCCATACCGTGTTCCAGGGCGAACCCCGTGAGCGTCTCGACCCACCTCGATGGTGGGCCTTGGAGGGAACCTTCGTCTACGGCGCCGATGCTGCCCGAGACGTTGTACACCCGACGGATGTCCCGTGGCTGCCTTCCTGCTCTTTCGGCGCCTTCGTCGATCCTACGGTTCATCTCAGGGAGCCGCCCCGGAGGCGCGTGGCCGAAGGAGGGCACCCAGCCGTCCGCGAGCCTTCCTATGAGGTCGAGCATCCTGGGCCCGTAGGCCCCGACCCAGATCCCTATGTCATGGACCGGGTGCGGACCCGGCCGCATGCCCTTCAAGGAATAGAACTCGCCGTCGAAGCGCAGCGAACGCTCGTCGCTCCAAACCAGTCGCATAACCTTTATTGCTTCTTCGACGGAGCGGACGGCCTCGCCGGGGCTCCTTCGCGGGCCGCCCATGCCGGCCACGGCGTCCCAGAAAGCCCCTGCGCCAAGCCCGATCTCCACCCTCCCTGCCGAGAGCACGTCGAGGCTGGCCGCCGCCTTCGCGAGCATGGCCGGAGGACGGAGCGGGAGGTTGACGACGTCGGGGAAGAAGTGGATGTGTTCGGTCACAGGCACGAGCGTCGAGATGAGCGTCCAGGTGTCCAGAAAGCGTCGCTGGTAGGGGTGGTCCTGAATACCCACCAGCTCCAGACCGGCACTGTCAGCGGCCTTGGCGACGCGCGCAGCCAAGTCAGGCGGGTCTGCGAGTGGTGCCACGCTCACACCAAACTCGAGTTCCCTGCCATAGTCGCTCACGTCTTCTCCTTTGCTGTCGTGTTCCTCAGCCCCAGCGCCGCCACCAAAGAGATGAGAAGCGTCAGGGCGAGCACTAGGAAAGCGTCAGAGAACGCGGCGGTGTCGAGCCCGTAGAGCGGGTTCAGCGCACCGGCCTCCGCCTCCTTGCGGGCCGCGAGGAACGCCCCGATCACGGCCGGCCCCGTCCCGCCGCCGAGGAAGAACGCGCCGTTGAAGATCCCAAGTCCGGCGCCCAGCTCGTCGGGTCCAAGGGAGGAGGCGGCGGCGTTGACGTTAGGGGAGTTGGCGAGGGCGAACCCGGCACCAACTCCGAGCATGCCGAGCGAGACGACCACGGGCGAAGCCCCGGCACCGAAAGTGGAGATAGTGAGCACAGAGAGCAGCATGGTCACCAGCCCGGCGAATATGAGTGGGCGAACCCCGATGCTGTCCGACCACCGTCCCGCGAGCGGCGAGATGATTGCGAGGGCCACCGCGCCTGGCGTGAGCACTAGCCCGGCCTGCCCCGGCGAGAGCCCGTTGGCCTCGGAGACGAGCAGCGGCACGAAGACGAGCGCCGACACGTTGGTGAGCATGCAGAAGTACCCGACGACAACGGCGGCTACGTACTCCCTGTTCTGGAAGAGATCAGGGGAGACGAAAGGCTCGGCGGCGTTCCTTATGCGCCAGCCGAAACCGGCAGCCGCCAGGGCCGAGCCGGCGAAGCACCCCCAGGAGCCCGCCGAGCCGAACCCGGAGACCTGCCCGCGGGTGATCCCGAACAGGAACAATCCAGCCGCGAGCCCGAGCAACAAACCGCCAGGCAGGTCGAAGCCGCGCGCATCCTCAGGGCTGTCGCCAGGTAGAACGTAGAGCGCGGCAGGAATCAGGGCGGCCGTCAAAATGAGGGTCCCCACGAACAAATAGTGCCAGCCAGCCAGCGCACCAACAGCGCCGCCGAGAATGGGGCCTATTGCAGCCCCGATGCCCACGCTGGAGACGATGAGGCCTAGCGCCGCCCCCCGCTCGCCAGGAGGGAGTACCTTCGTGACGGAGACGCTGGCGAGCGCCGGTATCGCAGCCCCGCCAGCACCCTGCACGATCCGCCCGAAGACGAGCGCACCGAGGCTCGGCGCCCACGCACAGATAAGGCTCCCGGCAGCGAACGCGATGAGACCTACCATGAAAGCGCTGCGGATGCTGAATACGTCCGCGGCGCGCCCGTAGAGCGGGATGCCCACGGCGTAGGTCAGCAAGTAGCCGGTGATCACCCACCCGACCTGCGCCTCCGTGACGCCGTAGTCCCTTCCTATAACGGGGACCACGACGTTGACCATGGAGCTGTTGAGTACAGAGACGAAGACGGCCGAGATCAAAACCCCTATCAGGAGCCGCCTCGAGACCTCGACCTTCTCTGTGGCTACTTCCTCGGCGCTCAAGCCTCGGCATCCTCGGACGCAGAAAGCGCCCGCCTGGGCGAGCCGAGGTTAGTCGAGCCCACCCGCAACGTGCCGCCTCTACTTGCGATCCTCAAACTTCGGTCTCCGAATGTCAATCTCATCATCTCCAAAATATGCTTTCTGGAATGGCGTACTACTCCGCTTCGAACCCTGGGTCGAGATTACTCCTTACCCGGATCATCAACTTCCGAAATGTCCGACGCTCCCCGGTGCCCAGCCCGGCCAGCAGTCCCTGCACTCTTGCGCGCCGTCAAACGGACGTAGTTCTTCTTGAACAGGTCCAGCGCCCCGGCGACATCCTCCTCGCCACTCAGGTAGTAGCTGACCCACCCTGTCTGGGGCAGCACGTGGTGAAGTTGCGCTTTGCCTGACTCGACGAGTTCCTCTCTCATCCTCACAGGGAAGGGGAGGTCGGCCATCCTGTCGCCGTGCAGGTGCCCGATCTCATGCCCGTTTACCCGAAACTCGACCCCACCGAACCGGTGAACCCTCGCCTCGACCCCGGGCCACCCCTTTACCTCACGCTCGATGGTCTCCCTGATACTGGCCATGTTGCCCTCCTCTCTTACCGCCTCTGCTTGGCCGGCTAAACAAGCAATACCACCGACGAGGTTGATATCAAGCCTTGATGTGTGCCCACATCATATGAGCGAGGGTCTATTATTACACCGGACGAAAGGTGGAGTCCCACCTGGACCTTGGTACGGTTTTCCGCCCTATTGGAGGACCAACAACAATGCCGAGACAGAGATCATGGACACCGCTGTAGAGACCAGGATAGCGCTGGAGGTACGGACGACGTAGACATCGTACTGGCGGGCGACGATAAAGACGTTGGCGGCTATGGGCAGGGCTGCACCGAGCAGGGCTGCGGTAGCCCAGAAGGGATCGACGCTGAAGATTATGGTGGTCGTGAAGAAGAGGGCGGCCGGGTGGAGTGCGAGCTTCATGAACGTCATGTAGGAGACTTCGGCCGTGCCGCCCGCCACGGTGCGTGCTGCGAGGGTGGCGCCGAGGGCGAACAGGGCACAGGGGCCTGCCGTGCCGCCGAGCAAATCGAGGAAGTTGGCCAGGGGCGTTGGGGGGTTGAGTCCTGTGGTCGAGACGGCTA
>DASTKM010000090.1:0-9234 GCA_035715885.1 Rubrobacter sp. | reverse complement strand
GAAGTTCCTCATGTACAGCATGGTGCGCGGCTGCACGGCCGTGTTGACGACCGTGGTCAGCGTCCGCTCGTACTCGCCGTACTCCTGTCCGATGTCCGCCGAGATAGACACGGAGAGATCCGGGTACGCCTCGCGCACGATATCCCTGGCGCGCCGCTCGTGAGCGGGGTTCACATACGAGTTGAGGAAACCTATGGCTAGCGACTCCACGCCCCTGTCCACCAGCCGCTTTAGGGCTTCCCTAACTTCAGTCTCATCCAGCTCGTCTAGCACTTCGCCACCCGAGCTTATGCGCTCGGAGACGCCCACGGTGTCTGTCGGATCGGCTGGAGGGTCGGGTTTCTGGAGTGCCATCCAGCCGTAGAGCGGACCAGGGGTCCAGGCCCTGGCGAGGTGCAGGATCTGCTCGTGCCCCTTCGTCGTCAGGAGGCCGACTCGCGAGCCGGTGTTGGTCAGGATCATGTTCGTCACAACGGTCGTGCCGTGAAAGAAGAGGTGCAGGTCGGGAAAGGAGATCCCAACCTTCTCGCAGACCGCCTCTATCCCCTCGACCACGCCCTTCGAAGGATCCTCCGGCGTCGAGAGCACCTTGCCTTCAGTCAGCCCACCGGTCTCCTCATCGAAGACGAGCACGTCCGTAAAAGTCCCACCGACGTCTACCGCAACGTTGTACATGGTCGCTCCCTACGTTCGATTAGCATTTCGGCACGCTCAGGTTTCGCCTTCGCTTGTCAGCTTTCTGGTGGGTGGCGAGGCGGCTTTTCTTGTGTGCTACCTTCTTCAGATTTTGTGTCTGGATGTGTCATACTGCTCGCCCTTTCCTGTTCACGTCCGACGTTTTGCGTGATGGCTGTGGCCTGAAGCCTTACACGAAGTTTCCCGCCTTGTACACCTGTCCTGGAAGCTCTTTGTCGAGTTGCTGTGCGAGCCACGTTGCTACTTCGATGAGGGCGTCGAGGTCAATTCCTGTTTCGTAGTCCATGCCGTGCAGGAGGTAGACGAGGTCTTCTGTGGCGATGTTGCCCGTGGCGCGGGGGGCGAAAGGGCAGCCGCCCGTGCCGCCGACGGAGGCATCGAGCACCGTCGCGCCGCTCTCAACGGCGGCTGCGGCGTTGGCTATTCCTGTGTTGCGTGTGTCGTGAAAGTGGCAGGCGACGGTGATTCCGTGAGCCCGGACACCCTCTACGAGCTTCCGCACCTGGTTTGGGACTCCTACGCCGATGGTGTCTGCCAGTACGATCTCGTCCGGACCCGATGCCGCTACGCTGGCGGCGATCCCGAGTACTCGCTCGGGATCGACCCATCCTTCGAACGGGTCTCCGAAGGCGGCGGAGAGCGTGATGGAGACGCGCACTCCATCGAGCCTGGCCCGTTCCACGAGTCGCACCGCGAGCTGCGCCGCGTCCGCCACGGTGGTGTTCTGGTTGCGCTTGGCGAAGGTCTCGGTTACGGGGAAGGCGTAGCGTACTTCGTCTACTCCTGCCTGGACGGCCCGCTCGTAGCCCTTCTCGTTGAGAACGAGACCGGCGTAGCTCGTGCCCGGGGAACGCTCTATGGCCGACATCACCTCTTCCGCGCCGGCCATCTGCGGGACGCGCTTCGGGTTGACGAAGCTGGCCGCCTCGACGCGCGGGACGCCGGCGGCTGCGAGCTTCTCGCAGAGCTCGGCGCGGACCTCGGGGGAGAGCGTCTTGTCCTCATTCTGTAGACCGTCTCGGGGTCCTACGTCGACTATCTCGATGTGCATCAGACGATGCCCCGCTCGCGCAAACCGTCCAGGTCCTCTTCGCTCATCCCGAGCACCTCTTTGAACACCTCCTCGTTATGCTGGCCTAGCTTCGGGCCGGTCCAGCGCACCCCTCCTGGTGTCTCCGAGAGACGGGGAACGACGTTCTGCATCGGGAACGGTCCGATCTCCGGGTCATCGACGGTGACGATGTTCTGGCGGGCGGCGTACTGTTCGTCCGAGAGCATGTCCTCGGCGGTGAAGAGCTTCCCTGCGGGGACGCTCGCCTCCTTCATGACTTCGAGCACTTCTTCCGCGCTTCGTTGGCTGGTCCAGTCGGAGATCAAAGCGTCCAGCTCTTCCTGGTTCTCGCCGCGGGCGTGGTGGGTTGCGTACTTTTCGCCCTCGGCCCACTCGGGATGTCCAAGCGCCTTGGCGAACCGTCCGAAAACGGTATCGGCGTTGGCGCCGATCACGACGTAGTCTCCGTCACCGGTAGGGTAGGTGTTCGAAGGCGCCACGAAGGGCAGGATGGCCCCGGTGCGCCCGCGGATATGCCCGGCGAGCGCATACTCCGGAATCGTGCTCTCCATGAGGGCCAGGACGGCCTCGTAGATCCCCACGTCCACCACCTGGCCCTTGCCGCCACGCGTCTCGCGGTTGTAGAGGGCCGTAACCGCGCCAAGGGCGCCGAACGTCGCAGCGAGCGAGTCGCCAAGGCTGATGCCGACCCGCGGCGGGGGACGGTCCGGGTATCCTGTCACGTGCCTTATCCCGCCCATGGCTTCGCCGATGGATCCAAACCCCGCCTGGTCCTTGTATGGTCCTGTCTGTCCGTAGCCCGAAACCCGCACCATGACGAGACCGGGGTTGATCCTGCTCAGGTCCTCGTACCCGAGGCCCCATTTCTCCAGCGTGCCGGGCCTGAAGTTCTCGACGACGACATCGCCCCCGGAGATGAGACGGCGGGCAAGGTCCTGCCCCTCCCGCTCCCGCAGGTTGATGGTGACGGATTTCTTGTTGCGGGCGATGATAGGCCACCAGAGGGTGCGCCCCTCCTTGCGGTGGCGGCCCCACACGCGCATGGGGTCCCCCTTGCCTGGCGGCTCGAGTTTTATGACCTCGGCGCCGAAGTCCGCGAGGAGCTGGCCGCAGAAAGGGCCTGCGAGCAGGCTGCCCATCTCGACGACGCGAACGCCTTCGAGTGGCCGGGTCCCATTGTCACCCTCAGCCATTCAGATCCTCTTCGAGGGCTCCTATGACGAAGTCGCGGCCCTCGTAGACGTGCTCGCGCATAGTTATCTCCGCCCTGCCGGCGTCGCCGTTCTCCAGGGATTCCAGGATCTGGCGGTGATAGAGGTTGGAGATCACCCGCTCGTGCGGCGTGTACCAGAAGAAGGCCTTGAACATGAGCGGTATCTCGACGGTGCGGTTGATCAGGCGCTCCAGACGCCTGTTGCGGCTCGCCTCGGCGATGGTCCCGTGGAACTCCTGGTTGAGCGCGACGAGAGCCCGGATCTCCTCTTCGTGATCGTCGAACCGGCCGGGCAGACCCTCCATCTCCCCGGCCAGGTCCCGCAGCCGCTCCAGCTCGCGCCTCACTATGCGTCCTGCCGCGCGCCGCGCGGCGTGGCCCTCCAGTACGGCGCGCAGGTCGTAGATGTCCCATACGTCCTCGATGGAGAATGAACATACCGTGGCCCCACGGTTCGGCGTGATCTCGACGAGCCCCTCAGCCTCGAGCATGGTGAGGGCCTGCCTCACAGGGGTCCTGCTCACCCCGAGCCGCTCCGCGAGCTGCTCCTCGATCAAACGCTCATCAGGACCATACGCGCCCGTCAAGATCAAAGCCCGCAACCGCTCCAAGACCCCATATGGCCGAGACCCTCTCCCAAGGCCCCGTACAGCATATCCCACTCAAACCCCCGTTTTCGACCCACGGAGACCCCCTTGTATACAATCTTAGGCGCCCACGAATCTTGTGTCAATATTGCAAGCATTTCAGCACGCTACGCCCTTCGGGCTCCGCTCGTCGGCTGTTGTCTTTGTTTGTAGCCGAATGTGCGATTCTGCTGATTCGCAGCAGGTAGATAGCTCTATGTTTTGCAGAGACCATCCGGAGGCGGCCGCGCTAGACTCTGCTCGTGGAACCGCCCGCCGAACCTTCCGAACCAGAAGGGACGCTAACACGCGGCTCTATCAGCGCCGTGGTGAAGGTCGGCGACACGGCGGGACGCTACTCGCCGGAGGAGGTCGCGATGAGCGCGCAGATTCGCGGCCCTGCGTCCACCAGCCTGAGCACGTAACGGTAACTATTTCGCTCGGCGCTACGCCCTTCCTCGTCGAGGTAGTCCCACCGCACATCGGCAAAGAGCAGCTTCTCGGTGAGGTTCTCCACCGCGACGACGGTTGGCCGGGCGGCCACCATCCCCTGCGCGCGGTAGCGCTCCGCCGCGCCGTCGAACGCGGCCTCGATCTCCTCGCGCGTCGAGATCGGGATGCTGCCCGCATCGGACAGCACGATGGCAGGGACAGCGTAGCAACCGGAGATGGCCTTCAGGTCGCCGGCTGACACGGCTTCGCCGTAGCGGACGAAGAAGCCCTCAATGCCAGCCCGATCCGGTGTTGCCCCTTCGGTGGTTCGTTCGCTCATCGGAGTTCCTCCTTTAGCGTGGCTTGCAAAGCTCGTAACCCGTCGCGCCCCTCAGCGTCCGCGACTCCATGTGCCCTGATGGTACCGACAAAACCGGGCATACTTGGCCCTGTTTGGCGGAACGCCAGAGGATCTTTTCGGGCGGGCTTGTGTCCGGCGCCACGGAGGAGGACGGCTTGCACCAACCGACGGCGAGCGTGCCCTCCGGGGTTAGCGAAGCACGGATTCTAAGTCTCGCGCACCTCGGCTAGCACGGCGCCTCCAGGGACGAGGGATCCCTCGTCGAATGGGAGTGAGTGGACGACTCCTGCGTGGGGCGCAGAGACTGGCTGCTCCATCTTCATCGCCTCCAGGACGAGGAGGAGTTGTCCCTCCTCGACCTCCTGGCCCTCTTGGACGAGCACCTTCACGACCGTACCAGGCATCGGGGCTGTAAGGCTGGCGGCGGCATCGGCGCCAGGCCCTGTCTCGTCGACGGCTGGAGGGGCGGGCTTACGAAGCGTATGGGTCTCGCCGCGTAGAGAGATGAGAACCTCTTCGGGACCAAGTAGTATTCCAGCCTCGAGGGACTCCTCGTCGATGAGGGCACGGATGCGGCCATCTCCGTAGTAAAGAACCTCGACGACGGACATTTCTCCTCCTGCGGTGATCTTGAACCTTACCGGCCCGGTGCGCACGGCCTCGAGGCGGTGCTCATCGTAATCCAGGGTGGTCGCGCCGAGGAGACGCCAGGGGCCTGCCGAGAAGGGATCCGATGACGACGGGATGAGGTGGAGTTCCGCCGCTGAGGCGAGGATCATAGCCTCGCGGGGGACGGGTTTCTCAGGCTGAGGCTCCGTGAGACCGTAGTCTTCGAGGAAGCGGGTCGTGGTCTCGCCCGTCTCGAACGCGGGATGGGCCGCGATGCGCTCGAGGAGCGGGAGGTTGGAGGAGGGACCCAGGATCTCGTAGTCTGTGAGGGCCCTTCGGAGACGGCGTACTGCGGATGGACGATCTGGGGCGGAGACGATCAACTTCGCGATCATCGCATCGTAGTGTATTGGTACCTCATCCCCGACCTCGAACCCGGCGTCGTTACGGATGCCTGCACCCTCCGGCGGCGAGAACGTTTCGAGTAAGCCGCCCGAGGGCATCCCCTGCTCGTCCTCTGCGTAGATGCGAACCTCAATGGCGCTGCCGCGCAGGGTAACTTCCTCCTGGGTGAGTGGGAGTGGTTCTCCCGCTGCGACCGCGAGTTGGAGGTAGAGGAGGTCGAAACCAGTTATGAGCTCCGTCACAGGGTGTTCGACCTGCAGGCGCGCGTTCATCTCCAAGAAGTAGAAGTGGTCACCGTCGAGTAGGAACTCTACCGTGCCTGCGTTGCGGTAGCCCGCCTCGCAGGCGAAGCGGACGGCGGCGTTGCAGATCGACTCACGGAGGTCCGGGTCGAGCGCCGGGGACGGGGCTTCTTCAATGACCTTCTGGTGGCGGCGTTGGATCGAACACTCCCGCTCGAAGAGATGGAGGACGTTGCCTTGCCTGTCTCCAATTACCTGCACTTCCACGTGGCGCGGGTCTTCCACCAACTTCTCGAGGAACACAGATCCATCTCCAAAGGCCGCCTCGGCCTCCCGACGCGCCCCCCTTACCGCCTCGACGAAGTCTCTCTGGTGCGTCACGGCCCGCATTCCCCGTCCCCCACCTCCTGCGCTCGCCTTTACCAGGACCGGGAAGCCGATGCGATCAGCCTCCTCCGCCAGCCGGTCCTCGCTATTATCCTCCCCCTCATACCCAAGGATCGTCGGCACTCCGGCGCTGCGAGCCAGTTCCTTAGCCTGCACCTTGTAGCCGACGGTCTCCATCGCCTCGGGCGGGGGTCCGACCCAGACTGCGCCGGCCGACTCAACTGCCCTGGCAAACTCTGCGCTCTCCGAGAGGAAGCCGTACCCTGGATGCACGGCTTCGGCCCCTGAGAGTTCGATCACCTCTACAAGCCGCCCGATATTCAGGTAGCTTTCCGGGGCCGGAGCCGGGCCGAGTAGGTATGCTTCGTCGGCGAGCCGGCGGTGCATCGCGCGTTCGTCCGCCTCCGAGTAGACGGCGATGCTCCTTATTCCGAGTTCGCGGCAGGTGCGGATGATGCGTACCGCTATCTCGCCGCGGTTGGCGACGAGGACGCTACCGAAGCTCACCGCTCCCTTCTCCAACGCGGCTCGCGTTTCTCGAGGAAGGCTGCAAGTCCCTCCTGGCCCTCCTCACCCGTGCGCAGCTCAGAGATCACTCGCGCCGTCAGGCCCGGCGCCTCCATCGGCTCCGTCGTCTCGAGCCGGCGTAACAGCCCCTTGAGAGTCGCCTGCGCGACCGGTCCTCCTCGAAGTAGCTCTCCTACTTTCTCATCGACCTCCGCGTCGAGTCCGTTTCTCGAAACAACCCTGTGTACAAGACTGATCTCGCGCGCCCTTTCGGCGTCGAATCGTTCTCCGGTGATGAACAACGACCTGGCGTGCGAAACTCCGATCTTACGCACCACGAACGGTGAGATCGTGGCCGGAGCGATGCCTAGACTTATCTCGGGGAAGGCGAACCGCGCCTCCGAATCGGCCACGACTACGTCAGCCACTGCGAGGAGACCAGCCCCTCCCCCCATCGCCGCTCCCTGAACCTTTGCCACAACAGGCTTCGGGCACTCGTCTATGGTCCAGTACATCATGGCCAGCCGTCTTGCGTCCTCGAGGTTCTCCTCGTAGGAAAAGGTGGCCGTCTCCCGCATGTATCCGATGTCCGCACCGGCGCAGAATGAGCGTCCTTCGCCAGCAAGCACCACGACCCGCACCCCATCGTCATCGGAGATCTCCTCGAAGCAGCGCGTCAACTCCTCGATGAGCGCCGCGTTCAGCGCGTTGTGTGAATCGGGCCTGTTCATTGTCACGGTCGCCAAGGGGCCACTCCTGGTCGCCTTCAACGAGTCAGGCATCGGTACCCCAATCTCTGCGTAGCGGCATTACTAGTTTTCTCCGATCCAACGTATCTCTCCGGCTCCTGCCAAGGAAGCCAGCGCCTCGGAGAGCTCCCGAGGCCGCACGTCGAGCTCCGTCAGGATGGTCAGATCCACCCAGACCGGCCTGTAGGTTCCCTTCGCTGTCGTCCCCGACGTCATCATCTCGGTACCCCGTCCCGTGCCGAACGTTCCTCCTGCGATACTCGCAAGGTAGTATCGCCGCTCGCGGCCATCACGGTGAGCCACGAAGATAAGATCCCCAAGGTCTACGCTAACCCCCAACTCTTCGTGCGCCTCACGCACGGCGGCCTGCTGCGGACTCTCGCCACCCTCGACCCTGCCACCAGGAAACACGAAGTAGGTGCGCCCGTCGCGCACACGTTCGATCAGGGCCACCCGCCCGTTCTCCACGATAACGACGGCGGCGCGCATCCTCACATCCTGAAAATCCCGTAGCGCGTCTCCTCCGCGGGGGCGTTTGCGGCGGCGGAGAGTCCGAGGGCCAGGACCGTACGGGTATCGACAGGATCTATGACCCCGTCGTCCCAGAGTCTTGCGGTGGAGTGGTAAGGGTTACCTTCATCCTCGTACTTTTCGAGGATCGGAGCCTTGAAATCTTCACGCTCTTCGTCAGTCATCTTCTTGTCCTCGCGCCGCAGTCCCTCCTCCTGCACGGTGAGAAGAACGTTCGCAGCCTGTTGGCCGCCCATCACGCTAATGCGGGCGTTGGGCCACATCCACAAAAAGCGCGGCGAGTAGGCCCTGCCGCACATCCCGTAGTTGCCGGCCCCGAACGAGCCGCCGACGATCACGGTGAACTTCGGCACGCCGGCGTTGGCGACCGCCATTACCATCTTGGCCCCGTCCTTGGCGATGCCACCGGCCTCGTAATCCCTGCCTACCATGAAGCCCGTGATGTTCTGCAGGAACACGAGTGGGATGCCGCGGGAGCAGCACAGCTCTATAAAGTGGGCACCCTTGAGCGCGCTCTCTGAGAACAGGATGCCGTTGTTGGCCAGGATGCCGACGGGGTGGCCCATGATCCTGGCGAAGCCACATACCAGAGTCTCGCCGTACAGCGGCTTGAACTCGTGCAGGCGGCTGCCGTCCACCGTCCTTGCGATGACCTCCCTGACGTCATAGCCTTGTCTGTAGTCACTAGGGACGATACCGTAGAGTTCTCCGGGGTCGTAGAGCGGCTCCTCAGGCTCCGAGACGGTCCAGGGTACAGACTTCTCCCAGTTCAGGTTCTCTACGATAGAGCGGACGATAGCGAGGGCGTGTTCGTCGTTCTCTGCGAAGTGGTCGGCGACTCCCGATCGGCGGGTGTGGACGTCCGCGCCACCTAGCTCTTCAGCCGATACTTCTTCGCCGGTTGCAGCTTTGACAAGCGGAGGACCACCCAGGAAGATGGTACCCGTCCCCTTGACAATGACCACCTCGTCGCTCATGGCGGGGACGTACGCTCCTCCGGCCGTACAACTTCCCATCACCGCGGCGACCTGGGGTATGCCCTTAGCGCTCATCTGCGCCTGGTTGTAGAAGATGCGCCCAAAGTGCTCTCGGTCTGGGAAGACTTCGTCCTGCAGAGGCAGGAAAGCACCCCCTGAGTCGACGAGATAGATACACGGCAGGTAGTTCTGCTCTGCTATCTCCTGTGCCCGCAGGTGTTTCTTGACTGTCATCGGGTAATAGGTACCGCCCTTTACGGTCGCGTCGTTGGCTACTACCATCACCTCTCGTCCCGAGACGCGCCCAACCCCCGTGACTATCCCCGCCGCGGGAACCCTTCCGTCGTACATACCGTAGGCCGCCAGGGACGAGAGCTCCAGAAAGGCCGTGCCTGGGTCGAGGAGGCGTTCGATCCTCTCCCGCACG
>DASTKM010000089.1:0-26208 GCA_035715885.1 Rubrobacter sp. | reverse complement strand
ATTCACAACGAGCCTCTATACGATCCTCTATACTTCCCGAATCAGTAAACGACTTTAGTTACAAGACGTTACAAGTATCTAGAGGGAGAACAAGGTTGTCGAGTATAGCCGCCGCCTGGAAGAGGTTACCGTGGTGGGTCGAGCCGGTATCTGTTGTGATCGTATTGAGTGTTTTCGGTCTCTACTCATTCCTCATCGTGTCTTTTTTGCCTGGCGAGTACAAGGATTATCTTTCGCCGTTTTACTCGCCGCCGATCCCACACCCTGACTGGGTGCCTGACTTCATAACGGCGCCGATGTTCATAATCTGGATGCCCCTGGGTTTCCGGGCGACGTGCTACTACTACCGCAAGGCGTACTACAGGGCGTTCTTCTGGGACCCGCCTGCCTGCCAGGCCGGGGCGCAGGAGAGAGAGCCGCGCAAGGCCGAGAACTACAGGGGCGAGAGGGCCGTGTTCGTGCTCAACAACGTCCACAGGTACTTTCTGTACGCCTCTTTCGTGGTGCTTGCCTTCCTTTGGTACGACACGGTTCTAACCTTCTTCCCCGGAGGCTCGTTCGGGGTTAAGGTAGGTTCGATCATCTGGCTGGTCAACGTGATCCTGCTCTCCACGTACAGCCTCTCGTGCCACTCGCTGCGGCACCTGGTAGGGGGCAACAAGGATTGCTACACGTGTGTTAGGGGGGGCAACGCCAGGCGCAAGGTTTACAACGGCATCAGCCGCTTGAACTTGCGGCACCCGCAATGGGCCTGGTACAGCCTGTTCTCGGTGCTGCTCACGGACGTATATTTCAGGCTCATTCAGGCGGGCGTCATACCCGACTTGACGATTTTGGGGTAGGTGGTGGAGTTGCAGAGAGATGGACAGAACGGACACCGTGAGGCATACGAGACGCGCGAGCACGACGTCCTGATCATCGGCGCCGGAGGAGCGGGTCTCAGGGCCGCGGTAGCGGCGGCCGAGCACGGCCTGTCGGTCGGCATCGTCACCAAGAGCCTGCTGGGCAAGGCCCACACCGTCATGGCTGAGGGCGGCATCGCGGCCTCTGTCGGGAACGTCGACCCCGACGACTCCTGGCGCCAGCACTTTATCGACACAATGAGGAGCGGCAAGTTCCTCAACAACTGGAAGATGGTCGAGACGTTTACGAAAGAGGCTCCCGACAGGGTCTACGAGCTCGAGCAGTGGGGGGCCCTCTTCAACAGGACACCTGAGGGCAAGATAAGTCAGCGGCCTTTCGGCGGGCATACCTACAGACGTCTCTGCCACGTCGGCGACCGGACCGGGCTGGAGCTGATCCGGACCATGCAGGAGAAGGTCCTCGCCACCGACGCGAAAGTATACATGGAGACGACCGTCACCAAGCTCTTCAAGAAGGAAGGCAGGGTCGTCGGCGCCCTGGCCTACACGCGGGAGAACGGCAAGTTCGTCCACTTCAAGGCCAGGGCGGTAGTCATGGCGACGGGTGGGTGGGGACGCATCTTCAAGGTCACCTCCAACTCCTGGGAGGGAACGGGGGACGGCGTGGTCCTCGGCTACGACGCAGGGGCCGAGCTGGTGGACATGGAGATGATGCAGTTCCATCCTACAGGGATGGTCTGGCCTCCAGGCGTGCGCGGTCTGCTCGTCACCGAGGGCGTGCGCGGCGAGGGAGGACTGCTCCGCAACTCCGAGGGTGTGCGGTACATGGAGAACTACGACCCCGAGAAGATGGAGCTCTCCACGCGCGACGTGGTGGCTCGGGCGAACTACACAGAAGTACAGGAAGGCCGCGGCAGCGAGCACGGCGGGGTCTACCTGGATATCACGCACCTCGGCTACGACGGGATCATGAAGAAGCTGCCGACCATGTACGAACAGTTCCTCAAGCTCGCCGACATAGACATCTCGAGGGAGCCGATGGAGGTCTTCCCGACCGTCCACTACACGATGGGCGGGATCAAGATCGACCCCGAGAGTGCCGCCTCCAGCGTGCCAGGGCTCTTCGCCGCCGGCGAGGTCGCCGGTGGTCTGCACGGCGCGAATCGCCTTGGGGGCAACTCGCTCTCAGATCTCCTCGTCTTCGGTCGTAGGGCCGGCGAGGGCGCAGCCGCGTACATCGAGGAGAGCGTGCATTCGGCGGAGATTGACGAGGGCGAGGTGCTGCACGAGATAGGACGTGTGCTCGAGCCTTTGGAGAAGAAAGAGGAAGGCGAGAGCCCCTACCTGATCCAGCAAGAGCTCCAGGAGACTATGATGGAGCATGCGAACCTGATGCGCGACGGGGACTCCCTCGAGGAGGGCCTTGGCAAGATACTCGCGCTCAAGGACCGGCTGCCGCAAATAAGCGTTCCGGGATCCAGGCTCTTCAACCCTGGATGGCACACCGCCCAGGACGTACGTTATCTGGTCCAGATCTCGGAGATCATCATCAGGACGGCCCTGGAGCGCAAGGAGAGACGGGGGGCGCAGTGGAGATTGGACTTCGACGGTCCTGACGAGGAGCTGGGGAAGATCAACTTTATCGTGAAGAAGGACGGGCAGGGCGAGGTCGGCATCGAGCGGCGCGAGATACCGCCCATGCCTGAACACCTGGCGTCGCTCGTAGAGGAGGCGAAGGCGAAGGCATGAGCGAAGTCAACGGCAATAATCCAGGGGGGGTGACCTCCAAGGCCCACTCCCCGGTACCGAACGAGGAACTGGGCACCAGCGACAAGATGGCAAAGCTGAGGATCTTCCGCGGCGACGCGGAGGGCGGCGAGGAGGTCGAGTACGAGATACCCCTGGTCGAGGGCATGGTCGTACTCGACGCCGTGCTCGCGATACAGGCCCAACAGGCCCCTGATCTTGCGGTGCGCTGGAACTGCAAAGCGGCCCACTGCGGCTCGTGTAGCGCCGAGATAAACGGCAGGCCCAAGCTTTTGTGCAAGACGCGCATCGAGGAGTACGATGGGGGAGAGATATACGTAGGTCCCATGCGTGCCTTTCCCGTCATAAAGGACCTGGTCTCCGACGTCTCCTGGAACTACGAGGTGTCCAAGGGCATCAAGCCTTTCCAGACCAGCGAGCAGGCTCCCTTCACCATGTACGAGGAGGATGTCGAGCGACTCTACGAACCGAAGAAGTGCATCGAGTGCTTTATGTGCCAGGATGTCTGCCACGTCTTGAGAACCCACCACAAGCACCCCGAGTTCGCAGGACCACGCTTCTTCGTCAGGAACCAGTGGCTGGAGATGCACCCGATGGACGAGGCCGACCGGCTTGCCGACCTCAAGGAGGACAACGGCCTCGGGTACTGCAACATAACCAAGTGCTGCACCGAGGTCTGCCCGGTCGACATCCACATCACCGACAACTCCATCATCCCCCTCAAGGAGCGCGTCGCCGACGAGTACTACGACCCGGCCAAATGGCTGATGCGCAAGATCAGGAGGAGCTAGTCAGCACGCTCCCTTCGTTCGCTTGTCAGCATTTCAGCACGCTGCGGGCCTTCGGCCCTCGCTTGTCAGGAAGTCGCCCCTGGGCGTCCGACCCCATCTCCACCGACGGCGACTCTCCATACGCAATCGAGCGAGACTGGAAAGGGAAGCGCTGACAAGCGAAGGCGCCAGCCTGAGCGTGCTGACATGCCATAACAGAGCGGACGACGGGCTTCGAACCCGCGACCTCCAGCTTGGGAAGCTGGCGCTCTACCAACTGAGCTACGTCCGCGTGGGCGGGTATTTTAGCACGCCGGACGTGGCCCTAGTAACCTGAGAACACCTTGGAAGTAGAGTATCTGATCTCCGAGTACAAGTTCTGCCCCAGGTGTGGCAACCGCCTCCGCGTCCGCTTGCTCAAACGCGGCGAACCGGAGCGGCTCGTGTGCGAGAGTTGCGGTTTCGTATTCTACCTGGGGCCGAAACTCGTGGCGGGGGCTATTATCGAGATAGACGGGCGTATAGTCCTGATCCAGCGCGACATCGAACCGGGCTACGGCAAGTGGACTTTCCCTGGCGGGTTTGTAGAGCGCGGTGAGCGGGTCGAGGCCGCAGCGGAGCGCGAGGTGCTCGAGGAGTCAGGGCTGGAGATCGAGGTGGGGGAGATCGTCGGCCTCTACACGTACGACGGACAGATACCGGCCATAGCCGTCTTCACGGCCGAGGTCACGGGCGGCGAGCCTACGCCTCTCGACGAGACGATGGACATCAGGTGTTTCCCACGAGAGGGTCTCCCGTGGACGGAGATGGCCTTCCCGAGCACCGAGCAGGCCCTGAAAGACTACCTGCGACGGATCTAGGGCGATTCGCAGGACTATGGATTCTCTGCAACCCGCGCATTCGACTGTATGCGAAAACTACAAGCTGACCAGCTATCAGGTTGCGAGAATCTCTCGGACGGCAGCCACTATCTCTGTTTCCTCGGCGAGGCGCCCTACGCCGGGTTCTTCCTCCGCTGAGGCCATGAGGCCTTCGGCTGGGCCGACGAAGCGGTGACCCCAGCTCTTCAGCGTATCGACGTTTCGCTTTGTGGCTGGGCTCTGCCACATCTCAGGGTTCATGGCCGGGGCCCAAAGTACTCTCTTCGCGCCAGCGAGGATCGTGGCCGAGAGCAGGTCGTCCCCGAGCCCGATGGCGGCCCGCGCCATGGAGTCTGCGGTCGCTGGGGCTATGAGGACGAGGTCGGCCCAACGGGCGAGGGAGACATGTTCGACGCGGCCCGAATGCTCCCACCAGGTCACGTCCGTGTGGACGCCGGCGCCGGCTGCGATGGAGAGCGTCTCTTCAGGAACAAAGCGGAAAGCGGCATCGGTGGCGACGACCCTGACCTCGTTTCCAGCCTCTCTGAGGCGCCGGATCACACCTGGCGCCTTGTACGCCGCGATGCCGCCCGTTATCCCCACGAGTACGCTGGCCACTCAGGTAGTATACAGAGCCGGCTCAGACGAGGATCCGGCGGCGGACACGTGTAGGCAGAGTGCAGACCAGGGGTTGTGCCTGAGTCGATCGGGATGGAGGGCTAACCCGGGGTATTAGCACCCAGGCATTCTCTGGTAAGATGCAAACAGTGTTCTACTGCAACCTGATAGGCGTGTACAGCCCTGCAGGACCTTCTACGGAGAGAGGCGACATTGGTGGGCGGCGAGCGTGAGCGTTTGGGGCTTGTCTGGATCGATTGCTCTTATCCCGTTGTGGCCGCCGGGCTCAAGGAGGCGCTGGAAGGGCGGGCGCGGGTACACGTTGGAGACACCGCTCCTACGGACGCCGAGGTTCCCTATTGTGCCGTATTCGACACGAGTGGCGCCGAGGGCATATCTGAGGGCATAGAACGCATCCGGGGGGTCAACGCCGACATCCCCATTCTGGTCTTCAGCCTGCACGTGGATCTGCCGCTCGCCCGGGCCGCCCTACGCCACGGAGCCAGGGGGTTCATCCACGCTGGGATGGAGTTGGATCAGATAGCCCGCGCCGTGGAGGTGGCCCACGAGGGCGAGATCGTCGCCCCCAGGAAGCTCCTCGAGTACCTCATAGCGAACGATGACCCCACGGGTCTCGACGCGCTCACCATCCGCCAACGGGAGATACTGCAACTCGTCGCCCAGGGACTCAGCAACGCACAGATCGCCAAGAACCTCTTCCTTTCCGAGTCGACGGTAAAGCAACACATGCGCGCCACCTACATGGTCCTCGGGGTGAGTGACCGTAAGGAAGCTGCGAGGCTCATTAACGGTCGCTAGGTTTGCAAAGGGGTAAAACCTCTTTGCAAGCTGGTCAGCACGCTGCCTGCGGCAGATTGTCAGCACTTCGGCATTTCAGTTTTTGGTGGCGGTTCACCGTCCATGCTCGATCGCGTGTCCTTTATCTCTATAAATCGACTCTCCAGAGTACCCTCCGCCATCTATGAGCTAGCTGAACGGCTGGCAAGAAGCGTGGCGAAGCCGGGCAGCGTGCTGAAATGTTGAAAGCCTGCGAAGCAGGCGTGCTGGCACGCTGACTGAAGTACGGTTCGAGATGGTACTATACGTGCCCCTGTCGATGGAGGGGCAAGCACCCCAAGGGAAGAAGGCTCGCCAGGAACGGAAGGACGGAGGATAGTGGTCAGCAAGATGCAGAGCCTGCGCTGGCTGGAGAACTTGAAGCGATCGCAGAGGCTGACTGCCCGCGAGGAGCGTCGCAAGGAGGAGGTCATGGAGATATTCCGCGAGCTCTACGACATCTCCCTGCGCCACCAGGACCCATCCATTTTCCCGCCCTGGCGTCCGTCCTGGTGAGGGGCTTCAGGGGAGCAAGTCACCCCGCTCGCCAGAGATAATCATCCTATGGCGCGATCCCTGAAAGGCAAGGTGGCGGTCGTCACCGGAGCTTCGAGCGGCATCGGCGAGGCGACGGCCAGGGAGCTGGCGTCGCGCGGCGCTTCTGTCGTGCTGGCCTCCAGGGCTGTGGACAAACTCGAAGCGCTGCAGCGTAGCATCTCAGCCTCAGGCGGCGTGGCGGTGGCCGTCGAGACCGATGTTTCGGAAAGGGGCTCGGTCGAGGCCATGGTCGGACGGGCAGTCGGGGAGCTAGGGTCCCTGGACGTACTGGTCAACAATGCCGGGCTAGGACTCTCAGGGAGGATCACCGAGGTGCGGACCGAGGACGTGCGGCACGTGTTCGAGGTCAACGCCATTGGCCCCCTGAACTGCATCCAGTCCGCCTTAGTGTACATGGGGAAGGGGGGGCGCATAATCAATGTCTCGTCCGTGGTCGGCAGGCGGGCCATCCCCAAGGTCGGCGCCTACTGCGCGAGCAAGTTCGCCCTCAACGCTCTCTCCGACGCGCTCAGGGTGGAGGTCGCCGACAGGGGTATCTCCGTCACCAGCGTCTATCCGGGCACGACCAGCACGTCTTTCAGGGAGAACTCCAGACGCACCAGGGACGAGAAGCGTGGCTGGCGCCCGAAGGGCGTTAGGCCAGAGAGAGTCGCACAAAAGATAGCGGACGCTGCTGAAAGAGGTCCCCGCGACGTCTACGTGACGATCCCCGATCGGCTCTTCGTCGCCGGTGTTACGCTCTTCCCAGGACTCGCAGACCGCGTTCTCAGGGCCTGGGCGAAGGATTAGAGTCTTGGGCTTCGAGGAGAGTGCTCGCGCCCGTCTGCGCCGCTACCGCGAAGAGGCCGACGTATCACTCGAGCTCGTTCGAGAAGTGGAAACGATGGCACGCCGCTTCTTTG
This sequence comes from Rubrobacter sp., assembly GCA_035715885.1. Taxonomy (GTDB): domain Bacteria; phylum Actinomycetota; class Rubrobacteria; order Rubrobacterales; family Rubrobacteraceae; genus Rubrobacter_D. The sequence continues at coordinate 19,033 of DASTKM010000089.1, read as the reverse complement.
GTCGTATCTCGGCGGGGCTCGAGTATACGGCGGTACTCGGACGGCAGGCCGGGTTCGAGGTCGAGACCGCCTACGCGGGCGGGGCGCTCGACGTGCGGGCCGTGGCGGGGCCAGGCGCGGAGGCCGGCGTCTCGTTCGGGCTCGTGTCTGGCGCGGCGGCCGAGACCGACGAGGACCTCATGCACGAGGAGTTGAGCCGGTACATCCTGGAGCCTTCGGGCTACTCGGGCCGCATCCTCGGCTGGTCGACGGACGCCGGAGATGCACCCTGCCAGATATTCGCCGTTTACCGCGACGGCGTGTGGAAGACCAGAGGACGCTTCGTGGCACGTGCGCGTGGGCGGGTCGACGATCCCGACGACGTGTTGAACGGCTTCTGCCTCAGGATCCTGGGACGCCTGATCGACCTTGCGTCCCTCTCAGGGGGCGCTGGCAGAAGCTGGACGGACGAGCCTTACGCCCTGAGGGATCTCCTCGAAGGCCGGCGCGCCCCAACGGCGCTGCGCTGGCCGAGATAACTCTTCAGGCACCAGGTTCATAGTTCAGCTCCCGTGAAAAGCGCTGTCACAGCTTTGGCAGCCTCACCCCGAGGTGCTGGTGATCACCCCCCCTTCGCTTCCCTGAGCCGGATGACCTCGAGCAGTCCCCCGACACTACAGCACGGTGCGGACGGTCTCGCCGACGGTCGGGGTGTGGATCTTGTGGTTTGGGGCGAGCCTGAAGGCCAGGTCGCTTATCCGGCGCCTGGAGCCGTGGATCAGGATGATCTGACGCGGGCTTAGTTTCTCGGTGATGCCGAGCAACTCGTCCTGGGTGCAGTGCGCGGCGAAGCTGACCCGCTCGACCCTCCACTGCTCCTCCTCGCCCTCGGCGCGGTGCGTACCGTAGGATGAGGCGGCATTGGATGGCAGGATGACGGCGTTCTCCGAACTCTTCTCCAGCCGCTTGCGGTAGAAAGCGCTCGCCCCACCCTGCATCGTTACCGGGGAGGCGATGATGGCGCAGGGGTTCGAAAGAATACGCTCGCGCGCCTTGTCGTCGTTGGCGACGGCCCTGATGTTCTCTGAGAAGAAGATCTCACGCGGGTCGCCGTGCTGGAGGTAGGGCTTCATATACCCGAGCTGCTCGGCGTAGAGCCGCTCGGAGGTCGTCACCACGGAACCGTCAACGTAGATAAAGACTTCTCTATCCAGGCCGTACTCCCTGCCGTAGTGCTTGATGCCGAGGATGATCTCCTGCGCCTGCCCGAGGGCGTACGTAGGGATCAAGACCGTCCCGCCCCGATCCAGCGTCGTATCATTTATGACCTCGACCATCGTCCTGATCGACTCGGAGAACGGTTGTGGCTTCTGGTCGGCCAGTGTCGCCTCCATAATGAGGAGGTCTATATCCCGTACCTCGGGAAGTCGGGCCGAGGGGATGGAGAAGTGGTCTTCCATGCAGATATCGCCGGTGTGGAAGACTGTCGCTTCTCCTGAGGAGAAGAGGACGCTCGCGGCCCCCAGGATATGGCCGCTCTCGGTCAGCGTGACCTTCGCCCCCCCGACATCCAGCGGCTTGCCGAAGGGTACAGGGACCAGCCGCTTACGGACCTCATGGATAGGTGCGCCTCCGGGCAGCCCGCCGCCCATCGCCGCGTGGTCGTTGAGCGCGCTGATTATGAGCTTCGCCGAAGGGGGCGTACAGTAGATCGGCATCTTGGGCCGGTCTCGCACTAGCAGGGGCAGCGCCCCGCAGTGGTCCAGGTGCGCGTGGGTTACAACGGCCGCATCGAGCCCATCAAGCCCGCCGAAGTCGGGCGTTACGGGGCCGCGTCCGTCCGGTTTGATCCCCGCGTCAACCAGAATCCTCGTCTTGCCGAAGTCGAGGAGGTGGCTGCTGCCACCCACCTCACCAGCTCCCCCCAGGGCGCGGAAGGACAGCGTTGGCCTCGGCCTGGCATAGCCGCCGACCCGTGGGAGCGCGGCGCTACGCGCCGGCCCATCTGTCTTTCTCCGGCGGCTCGCTGGAGAAGGGTCCTTGTCGTCGGGGTCTTCCTCCGAGGTCCTGCGGCCCTGTTCCCCAGGACTACGCAGGTCGGAGTGCGCCTGTAGCACCTTGCCCATGAACTCCATCAGGCGGGCGGCCTGCGCGGTGCTGTCGAGCGAAGCCGGCAGGGCCGCGACCTCGTTCTTTATGGCCCGCACCAGGAGCTCTCCGAAGCCTCTGTCGGTAAAGCGGGCATCCTGCAGGGCGTTCTTTATCCTGTCACGCTCCTCGACCACGCGCCCAAGCTCCTCGTGCAACTCCTCGACGCGCTCGGCCGCCCTGGAGTAGGCCGAGCGCTCGCCTTCCAGCGCCTTCTCGAGCTGGGCGCTGCGCCTTTCGAGCGTCTCGATGCGCTCGTCGAGCTGGCCCCGCAGGTCCAACGCCGAGGCTGCCCTCTCCTCTGCCTTCCTGACCAGCTCGGAGGTATCCGTGCGTTCGCCGGTAAGGACCTCGACCTCTTCGGCGAGGGCGGCGGCCCTCTCTTTGGCGGCCCTGGCTCCGAAAGAGAGCCGCTCGTTGTCCTGTTTCAAGCGCTCCAATTCGGCTTCCAGATCCCTGACACGGGCATCTTCGGAGGCCCGTTTCTCGGCTTGGCCCCTCTCCTCCCGCCAGGCGGACAGGAGCGTCTCGACGACGCCCTCTTCGGGCTCCTCTTCCGCGCTTAGGGCGGCCAGCAGCAAACCCTCGGTGGTGTGGGCCTGCTTGAGTTCCTCGAGGTTTTCCGGGGAGAAACCTTCCAGGGCTTCGAAGGTCTCGGGTGGGATCTGCTCCTGGATAGCGGTGCGGAACGCGCCCCAGGCAGCCGCGTCGTGGGAGATCCTGCGCGCGAGGCCCCGCAGGAGCGGCGCGCCGCCGCCTGACTTGCGCGTCAGGGCGTCGGCCTGTATGCCCCTTGGAAGAAGGATCTCTTCAAGGGCAGGCACGTTCCTGCAGATCTCGGCGAGCGCGCGCCTGGTGTCGAGCCTCCCGAGACGCCGCAGGAGCAACTCCTCAGGTAGATCCTCGGGCGGCAGCCTGTCGAGCAGGGGTTCGTCGGCGATACCCTCTGAGGCTCCGGCCTCAGTTCCTCCGTCTTCGGGTATGGGATCTGACATGGTGACTCCCTCCACGAATATGAATGTCATATGGTCTCTTCATGCTCCCGTGATTTTATCACGGCCCCTCTGAGCCCCCGCCGGCTCCGGATCTCGTATAGACTCCAGTCATGGAAGGCGGCCAGGCACAAGGGAGCGTCAGGATCCGGGCGACCTCTCCCGGAGAGTACCCTATCCTTGTGGTCGAGCTTCCTTCGGGAGGGCTACGCGCGGTCTACTTCGAGACAGGCTACGACCTCGGGCGTGCCAAGACCGTCGAGGAGGACTGGCTCTTAGAGAACGCCGTCGGACGCCACAGCTTCGTTGAGCTAGATCCTCCCGTGGAGACGCCCGCAGGGTACCTCGGAGACTACGTGAGGCGGGAGCTCCTCTAGATCCTACCCTTCGCTTCCTGACCCCTGGCCCTCGTTCGTGCCCAACCCTACGCCGTTACCAGATCCACTACTGCCCTGACCACTACTGTCCTGACCACTGCTGTCCGGTCCACTGTTATCCTGCGTGCGCTCGTTGCGTTGCGGTCTATCGGCTGGTTGTTTGTCGGCGGCGGGTTTCGCGTCGGTGTTCCCTTCGTCCTGGGTCCCCTGATCGGGGCCTTGCGATGGTTCGGAATTGGGCGACTGCGAGGCATCAGGGGAGGCCGTTGTAGCGGGAGGGGGACCTGCGCTGTAGTAGAGGCTCACGGTGGAGCCTGGATCCAGCATCGCGCCGACCCCTGGGTCCGTCGCAAGCGCGGTGCCTGCCGGCTCGTCACCCTCGACCTCGATGGGGGTGGAGCCCAGCCCGGCGTTGGAGAGCGCCGTCTGGGCCGCCGCCACGCTAAGGCCGTAGATCTCAGGGACCTCGACCTGCTCCGGACCCAGGCTGACGGTGACGTCGACCGCGGTTCCGGGCTCCACGTTCTCTCCTCCTGAGGGGTTCTGGAAGTAGATAACGCCCTCTGCAACGTCACTGTTATAGTCCCGGTTCTGGGTGCCCAGCCTCAGGCCTGCCCCCAGGAGAACAGACTTGGCCTGCGCCGGGGTCTTTCCGTACAGCCGCGGGATCGGCACGCTCGAAGGGCCGGTCCCGACTGTGATGGTCACCCCTGATCCCACCTCAGCACGCGTACCGCCCGATGGATCCTGGCCCATGACCCGGTTCTGGTCATCGAAGGAGCTCTCCCGCTCGTCGACCTCGACCTGGAAGCCGGCGGCCTTCAGCGCTTGCTCCGCCTCCGCGCGCCCCGAGCCCACCACGTCGGGCACATCCGACACCCGCGTCCCGACGACGTTGACCGAGATCGTCGAGCCTTTCTCCGCCTTTCCGGTGCTGGGACTCTGGCCGAGTATGGTGTCGACGGGTCTCTCGCCGGAGACGCTCTTTGCGACCTCGACCTCGAAATCGTCCCCTACCTTTTCTCTGGCGCCATCCAGGCTCATGCCGACCAGGTCTGGGACGCCTATCTGCGCCGCCTGCCGGTCCTGAAGAAGGATGTACCCGCCCCAGGTGAGTGCGGCGAGGACCAGGAGCGCGAGGAGGGCGAGAAGCGGTGGCGCAGCCCTCCTACGCCGAACCTTGTTGCGGCCAATCCTTTGTGGGGGAGATGGGGGGTTGAGGCGCGTGGTCGCCGCAACGGCGTGGGGCATCATCTCCGTCGTCGTGCCTGAGGGGTCGAGCCCGGCACAGACGCGCTCGAGGTCTTCTATGAGCTCCGCGTCGCTCGAGTAGCGGCCTTCGGGGTTCTTGGCGAGCAGCCTGAGCGTTATGGCGTTTATCCCGTCTGGCACCGCAGGGTTGAGTTCCATCGGCTGACGCAGGTGGCCGTTGACATGCTTCATCGCGATCCCCAGGGGGGTCTCAGCGTCGAAGGGAAGTTCGCCTGTGAGCATCTCGTAGAGGACTACCCCTAGCGAGTAGAGGTCGCTCGCCGGACCGACCGGCTCGCCCATCGCCTGCTCGGGCGAGATGTAGTGGGCCGTACCCAGGATGTGGCCCGTTCTCGTCATGGTCGAAGACGCCGCCGCGCGTGCTATACCGAAGTCCGTGACCTTTACGTCCCCGAGACCTGTGATCAGGATGTTGTGGGGCTTTATGTCGCGGTGGATGACGTCGCGCTCGTGCGCGGCCCTCAAGGCCTCGGCCATCTGGAGCGCCACGGCCGCCGCCGTGCGGGCGGGGAGCGCGCCGCGCTTGACGATGCGGTTCTTCAGGGTGCCGCCGGGCAGATACTCCATCGCGATGTAGTAAGTCCCGTCCTCGGACTCGCCCCTGTCGAAGATAGAGACGATGTTCGGGTGCGAGAGGGCTGCTGCGCTCTGGGCCTCACGCTTGAAGCGCTCCACGAACTCCTCGTCGCTGGCGTAGCGATTGCTCATCACCTTGAGGGCCACGTCCCTATCCAGGATGTCGTCGTGTGCCAGGTATACGTCGGCCATGCCACCGCTGCCCAGCGACTTCACAAGGCGGTAACGGTTGTCTACGAGCTGCTGCACGGACCTAGATTATAGACGCGAGTGCGGACAACGTTCACACTCCGCCCTCGAGGTAGGCTTTCATCAGGCGGGCCGCCAGGGGCATGGCGCTCCTATCGGCCCTTCCGCCGTTTTCGATCATCACGCACATGGCGATCTCCGGGTCGTCGGCTGGGGCGAAGGTGACCCACCACGAATGCGGCAGCCCGTTGCCCGACTCGGCGGTCCCCGTCTTCCCCGCGACCTTCATGCCTGGTATCTCGGCTTCGGTGAACCCCCCCTGGATGATGACCTCCTGCATCATCCCGTTAAGCGTGTTGGCCGTACCTGGTGGGAGCGCCTGCCTGCGGACGCTCGGCGTTGGTTTGTCCAGGATGATGCCGTCGGGGGAGCGGACCTCGCGCACGATGCGGGGCTCCATGATTTCGCCGTCGTTGGCGACGGCTCCTGCGACGAGCGCCATCTCGAACGCGTTGGTCTGCACCTCGCCCTGGCCGAAGCCCGTCTGGGCGAGGGTCCCCGTGGTCCACTGCTCGGGTGGGAGGCTGTTCACGCTGCTCCCTGAGACGGGTAATGGGAAGTCATCGTAGGGGTCCCCAAAGCCGAAGTTCACGGCCATCTGCGTGAGGGCCTCAGCCCCCACGATTTCGACCGCGATCTTGGCGAAGACCACGTTGATGGAGTAGGCGAGCGCCCGCGTGAACGTTACCTCCCCGTAGTCCTTTCCCTCGAAGTTTCGGACGGTGTACCCGGGCAACTCATAGGCCCCGCTGTCGAAGAAGGTCTGCTGCGGGCTGACTCCTTGCTCTAGTGCTGCAGCGGCCGTGATCACCTTGAATACCGAACCAGGCGGGTAGAGGCTCTGGGCCGCACGGTCGACGAGGGGCGCGTTTGGGGCACTAGCCAGGTCGGGATAGTTCTCGTCTACATCGTTGGGGTCGAAGGATGGGGATGTGGCCATCGCGAGAATCTCCCCGGTCTTGGGGTTCAAGGCGACCACGGCGCCCCTGCCCGTGGAGCTCGCTGAGAGCTCCTGATAGGCGAGCTCCTGGAGTTCGGGGTCCAGGGTGAGGACCACGTTGTTGCCAGGTTGCGGGCCTCCCGTGGCGCGGTTGATCAGGTCGTCCAGGGTCTCCGGTTCCCCTGCTACGCTGGAGAGGTCGGAGTTGTTGGAGATCTCTATGCCTGTCGCCCCGTAGCGGGTGCTCCAGTAGCCGACCACGTTCGCGAACGGCTCGCCCAGAGGATAGACGCGGTCATAGACGGGGCCTGTCGGGGTGCCGCGCTTGACGCTCTTCGCCAGCACGGTCTCGCCGTCGCCGGCCAGGATCAAACCCCGCGGAGAGGAGACGCTTCGCTGGGTCTGAAACCCGTTCTCGGGGTTGTTGGCCAGGGCCTCCCTGGAGTAGACCTGCCAGTACACGAGCATAACCACGAGTCCGACGAACCCTGCCACAAACAGGTAGAAGGTACGCCTGAGGTGGGCGTTCATGGAGCCCCCCACGGATCATCCCTGTAGGCGAGGCCCTCGGCCTCGCGCCGTCCCGCCCTCTCCGAGACGAGCAGGAGGAGGCCCGTGAGTATGAAGCTGCCGACGACGGAGGAGCCGCCGTAGGAGACGAAGGGCAGCGTGATCCCCGTTAGCGGTATGGCCTTGGTTACCCCACCCACGATAATCAGGGTCTGGAGGGCGAACATCGCCGTGAGCCCGAAGGCCAGGAGCTTGGATGCATCATCCTCTGCGAGCAGGGCGATCTTGGTCCCCCTGTAAATGAAGGCCAGGAAGGCCAGCAAGACTGCCGTCGCCCCGAGCAGGCCAAGCTCGCTGGCTATCGCTGAGAAGACGAAGTCCGTCTCGACCTCGGGGATGGTCTGGGCGAAGCCCGCCCCCAGCCCCGTACCGAGCAGCCCGCCGTCAGCGATGTTGAAGATGCTCTGGAGGATCTGGAACCCCGTCCCGTCAGGGTCCCTCCACGGGTCCAGCCAGCTCTGCACCCGCAACTGCACGTGCTCGAATAGGAGGAAGGTCACGAAGGAGCCTAACGTGAAGAGGACTCCCCCGAGCAGCACGTAGGCGGTGCGGCCCGTCGCCGCGTAGAGCATCAGCAGGGGAACGGCGAAAAACAACAGGCTCGACCCTAGGTCCTTCTCGAAGACGAGGAGGCCGAAGGAGGCAACCCAGACGAGGGCTACAGGTCCGAAGTACTTTATCGCAGGAAGCTGGATGCCGAGGAAGCTGCGGCTCGTCGCCGCCATTACGTCACGTTTCTCGGCCAGGTACCCGGCGAAGAAGATCACGAGGGCGATGCGGGCGAACTCCGAGGGCTGAAAGTTGACCGGTCCTAGATCCACCCAGAGCCGCGCCCCGTTGACCGAGTAGCCAAGGGGCGTGAACGTCGAGGCGATCAGGAAGACCGCCGCGATGGCGAGCAGGTACTTGTAGTCGAAGATTCGGTCGTAGTTGCGGAAGAACAGCACCAGCAAGAACATGGCGCCGCTCCCCATGAGGATCCAGACCGCCTGTGTCAGCGCGAGCTGCTTCGCCCCCTCCACGTTATATGTCAGGCGGAAGATCATGACGAGCCCCAGCCCCGTCAACAGCGTGACTATGGGCAGCAGAAGCACGTCGGAGTGGGGCAAAAGTAGCCTCACTCCGAGGTAGAGCACGAAGAGGGTTCCCGCGTAGTACGCGCCATAGATGAGGGGTGGGCTCGCCGCCTCCTGCACGAAGATGAGGGTCGCGAAACCTAGAGTGGTCACGAGCAGTGCCAGGATCATGGGCGTGAAAGCGCGTTGGGTCACCTTAGCTGCCCAGATCCTCGATGACCCGCTCTGCCTGGTCCCTGGTGTAGAGCTTGTGGTTTTCTATGGGCTTCTGGTAGGGCTCTTTGATCTGAGACTCCGTCAGGCCTGGCCTGCGCCACTCCTGATTGAGCTCGATGCCGAAGGGAGCGTAGGGCAGACCCTGGTAGGCCACCACCTCACCCTCGTCGAACTCGAAGAAGTACCTGCTTGACCCCCAGAGGTAGACCGGCGTCAGGGCGGCGACGAGGACCAGGATGATCGCCAACCCCCGCACGAGCTTTCCGAGCGCCTTCCTGAGGCGACTAGGTCGCTTCCGGCGCGCGGCCCTGGTAGGCCGCCGGGGGCGACTCGGGGCGGCCTTGCCCCTGGATGGCGTGCGGGCACCCGTATCCTTTACTGAAGGTTTCGCGGCGAGCAGCTCGCTGATGCCGCTGGAGTGTCTCTCACGCTCGTTTCGCGCGTCCGCCTCGCGCGCAGGCTGCTCCATTACGTCGACGACGACGACGGTGATGTTGTCGTTGCCGCCAGCGTCGAGGGCCGCGGAGAGCAGGCCGCGCGCTGCCCTCTCCGGGTCGTCCGGCGACTGGGCCAGAATCTCCGAGATCCCTGCCTCCGAGACCATGTCCGAGAGCCCGTCAGAACAGAGCAGGACGCGGTCGCCGGCCTCTACAGAGAGTACGGCGGTGTCGACATCGACCTCCTCGTCCGCGCCAAGGGCACGGGTGATGAGGTTCTTCTGGGGGTGCTCTGCGGCCTGATCCCTGGTCAGGTCGCCGCTACGCACCAGCTCGGCGACGAGCGAGTGGTCCTCTGTTATCGGCTTCATGTCGCCACCACGCATGAGGTAGGCCCTCGAATCACCGACGTGCGCCACCTCGGCCACGGGCTCTCCATGCGTCCCACCGAACCTGATGGCGACCACGGTAGTACCCATCCCCGAGAGCTTCTCGTCACCGCGGCCAGCGGCCACTATCCTGCGGTTCGCCTCTCCTATGGCTGCTTTGAAGGATTCGCCTGGCGGGAGATCTTTGAGCACGTCTACGGCGAGGGAACTCGCGACCTCCCCGGCTTCGAAGCCGCCTATGCCGTCGGCGACGACGAAGAGCGTCTCGTCCTCGCCTTCGCCGACGAGCAGGGCGTCCTCGTTGTTCTGGCGGACCTTGCCGGTGTCGGTGACGCCGAAAGGCTGCAACTCGAGGAAAGGCACGATCCTACTCCTCGTACCTGAAGACGGTCGAGCCGATTCTGACGGTGTCCCCGTTCCTCAAGGGCGTGGCTCCCACGGTCTTGCGCCCGTTCACGAATGTCCCGTTCGTCGAGCCAAGGTCCTCGACGTAGAGCAATCCCCCGTGCCTGGTGAGCTGGGCGTGGCGCCCCGAGGCGTAGTCGTCGCTCTTCAGGACGATAGTGCTGCCAGACGAGCGCCCCATGCTGGTCTCGCCGTCCCCGAGCTCGAACCGCGTGTCGGGGGCGAGGATCTCCGAATCCTCGACCACCAGCCCAGGAACCCCCGAGGCGGAGCTCCGGCGGGCGTACGTCCCGCGCCCGTTGTGACCCCGGCCCGGCACGTAGGGCTCATCGTCCGGTATCTTCCGCAGGTCCCCGATGCTCCGGCTCATTACGGCGTAGATAAAGGCGAAGAGCAGGAGCAAGATCAGAGCCTTCGCCGCGAGCAGCGGCACCTGGAGCTCGAGCATCCCCTAACGTCTCCCGCCGGACTCCTCGCCCGGAGAGTCTATGCGGCGGATGAATCGGGCCGTACTCTGGCCGAAGGTCAACTCGTCGCCGCCTTCGATCCTTTCGCGGTCTATGGGGGCGCCGTCCAGCAGGGTGCCGTTCGTAGAACCGAGGTCCTCCACGACAAAGCCGTTGTCGGCGCGTGAGATCCTGGCGTGTCTTCTCGACACGTTCGGGTCGTGTATTACGATGTCGTTCTCCTGCGAGCGACCTACGCTCCACGGGCCGCGCCCTTCCAACTGGTGCTTATCATCACCGAGAACGACCTCCACGATCTCCCGCGCCAGACCGTGGCGCCTAGCCTCGTCGGCGGATATCGTGGCGGTGCCCTGGTCTATCTCCCCGCCACTCGACTCCTCGGTGCGGAAGATGCGGGTCTGGCCCGAGGTGTCCTGCGGGGCGCCCTTCTCGCGGGGACCGTCGCCGCCTGTAAGCTTGGCGGTGACGCCGAACTCCCCAAAGCGGAGTGTGTCTTCGATCTCGAAGCGTATCCTTGGGGGAGTCATAAGATGGTAATTCTTGTTCTCCGCGTGGGTCGAAGCGTACTGGATCAGCTCGTCGTTCAAAGATGCCTGGTAGGCCCTGATGGACTCCGTATCCTCTTTGGAGAGGTGCACCGTGAAATCATTCGGGGCGTAGGTGCGCGAGATCGAAACCATCCTGCCTTCATCCATCTGCTTGGTAAGGCCCTTGGCGATCTCTACGGGGTGGATCTGCCGCCTGAACGCCCTTCCAAAGACGCCCTCTACCAACGATTCCATCCGCTTTTCGATGTGTTTGAGAAAACCCAAAGAAACCTACCCTCTCACCCTCGATGCGAGATACCTGAGCACCGCGTATATTATAGCCGCGAGACCGAGCGATATCATATCCGAAGCGAGCGTGCCGGGAGGGGCCTTCGGGAAAAGGAGTAGCGCGTACCCCAGGGCTCCCCCGACTATCGCGACCGCCAGGCCTACGACCCACTTGCCTGCCCACTCGGCGAGCGAGATGACACCTGCCATCGCCGCCCACAGCAAGATCAAGAGCGGCAATTTGTTGAAATAGTGCAGGTACCCCTGGGAATAATCGATCAGGCCACCGACTCCCAGCGTGATCGGCAAGACGTCGAGCTTCGCCCCCGAGAAGGGCAGCTCGGCGTAAGGGCCGTCGGCGAAGAAGCCGTTGCGCACCGTGAGGTCGTAGCAGATCAAGGTAAAGGCCCCGGCCCCAGCCGAAAGGCACGCGCCGAGGGGCCGCATCAGCGCGCCGAAAAGCAGCGGCAGGGCGGCAAGGAGGGTGGTCCCCAGGAGTGTTCCCAGCCCGACGAGGAGGGCCAGCGGCACGGCTAGCGCAGGTCCTAGCGGCAGCTTTCTCACGTCGGGGTTGGCCGTACCGGCGCCCAGCACCCAGACGCCACCGAGGACGGGCACGAGCGCGGAGAACCCGAGGCCAGCCCCGTTCCGTATCAGCAAGACGGCGAGGGCGACTATGACCCCGAGGGCGCCGAGGCGCGGCAGCAGGTAGGCAAGCACGCCGAGTCCCGCGGCGACGCCGGCCGCCTGCGCGCCGTCCGTAAGGATCTCGGCCGCGAGGAGATACCCTAGACACCCTGCGGCCAGGCCGTTGATGATGCGTAACGCACCGTCCTTGAAGCCACCCGAGAGCCTGTCAGGCACCTGGCGTCCATCGGGCGAGATGCTGCCCGATGGGGCCTTCCTGCCAGTAAGGAGCTTGACGGCGGCCCACGCGCTCTGCGGGCGGTGGTCCGGGTTGGGCGAGGTTGTCCGGTCGACGAACTCCCTGAGGCGCGGGGGTGGCTCGTAGGGCTGGCTCGCGAGCAGGGTACGGGCCGTGGCGCCGACGGCGTAGATGTCCGTGAGCGCGGTCGGGTCGGCGCCGTCCAGGATCTCAGGCGCGATGTAGCCGGGCGTGCCCACGGCGAAGCCGACGCGCGTAAGGCGTGTGTCCCCCGCCCTGAACGCGACCCCGAAGTCCGTAAGCTTTACCCGCCCGCGGGCGTCCACGAGCGCGTTCTGCGGCTTTATGTCGCGGTGGATTATGCCCTGCCCGTGGGCGTAGACCAGGGCTTCGAGGATCTGGGCCAACGAGTCCACGATCTCGTCTACGCCGTACCCTTTGGCCGCCTCGTCGAGCGGCATCCCCCGCACATACTCCGTTACGAGGTAGATCTCATGGTCGCCGGGGATGACCTCGAGGGTCTCCACTATGTGCTTGTGCCTGAGCCCTTCGGCGATCTGGCCCTCCCGCAGGGCGCGCGAGCGCTCGCCAGCACTGTAAACGGGGATGATCTTGACGGCCACGTCTTTGCCCCTGAGGTAGCCCTTCAGAGAACGGGCGCGCCACACGGTCGCGAAGCCGCCGCGCCCGACCATCTCGGCAAGCGCGTAGCGTCCCTGTCCTTCGATGTAGCGCGTCTCTGTCACGATACTTGATAGACTATTGTATAGCCTATCAAGTATCAGCACGCTTAGGCTTCGCCTCCGCTTGTCAGCCCGCCGCCTCCCTTCGGTCGGCGTGCTGATATGCTGGTACAATCCCCCGCAGTTCAGGACGTCTCCCGGAGAGGGCCTGCGGGCGAGTGGCGGAATTGGTAGACGCGCTAGGTTCAGGGTCTAGTGGCCGAGAGGCCGTGGGGGTTCGAGTCCCCCCTCGCCCACGACATGTTCTTTGGGGGTTCGTATAGAGCGTAGATCTCACAGGGCCGCCCCCGACTCTCACCGTCCGAGGCCGTCGGGTCGTCCCAGGAGACCCCACAGCCGTCCGAAAGAGCGCCGCCAGAGGACGCTCCCTGCCTGGCTCACCCTCCTCGGCTCCATCCTCCTCCTAGTCGTGGTCTTCGGGTTTATCTTCTTCGTAGCCCGCGGCTGCGTGGCAACCCAGCAGTCGACCCAGATCCGCAAGTACGTCACGAGCGCGGACAGCATCTTGAGCGACTCCTCCAACGCGGGCAGAGGGGAGCTCCAGCGCATCCTGGGCAACGCCGGAGGGAACGCTGCCAGGCTGGACGACGAGGCGCTCGCCCAAGCGGCCAACCGTACGGAACAGATATACTTACAGGCATTGAGGCAGGAGGAGATACCTCCAGAGTTCGAGGACGACCATCACTACGTCGTTACAGCGCTGGGCGTAAGGTCCCAGGCCACAGACGAGCTCGTGCAGGCGGCTACGGGGGATGCGAGCGGGTTTGCCGGGGAGCTCGCGGCGGCCGTCGAGGACTACAGGACGAGCGACAGCATCGTCGCGAACTACTACATCCCGGCCGTCAAGCATTCCCTGGAGACTGCGGGCCAGACAAGCGACCAGACCTACCTCGAGGAACCACAATCCTTTATGGATTACGGGGCGCTCGGTTTCGACACGGCCCCCGTATCTGGCACTGCAAGGAGCGACCCGAACGCCCTGCACGGGGTGCGGGTAACGGCTGTCAGGGTCGCAGGGAAGCCACTGAACTCGGACGGAAACGTTGTCCTGACAGGGGCGGACGAGCCGACCTTCGCAGTTACCGTCGGGAACGACGGTGAGGTGCCCGAGACAGGAGTCGAGGTCGAGGTCGTCCTCAACACGAGAGCCGAGCGCCAGTCCGAGAGCAAGACCATAGCGCGCCTCGAACCCAAGAAGATGACGGTGGTGGAAGTCGGCGGCTTTATACCCGGCGAGCTCGACGAGACCGCCAAGGTTACCGTCGAGGCAGGGCCTGTCGAGTACGAGAAGCGTACGGCAAATAACATCCTCACGGGGACGGTGACGTTTGGGATCTAAGGAGTCTGCATGGTAACTGCTATAGTCCTCGTCAGGACGGAGCGGGAGCGCGTCCAGGAAGCCGCCCAGGCCATGATCGCAATAGATGGCGTCACCGAGGCTTACTCGGTCACAGGCCCCTACGACCTCGTCGTCATGGTCCGTATCCCCGACTTCGAGAGCCTCGCCGATGTCGTCCCCGAAAGAATAGCCCAGGTCCCGGGCGTCGCCCGCACCGAGACCATGGTCGCCTTCCGCGCTTACTCGAACTACGACCTGGACCGCGCCTGGAGCCTTGGCTTCGAAGAATGAGGCTACGGGTAACAGACTTCAGGAAGATCTGCTGATACCTGTTGCCTGAAGCCTAACTTTGTTCTTCGGCGAGGGCGGGGCGGGTACCTTCTATGAGGAAGGCGACGACGTCGAGGAAGTTACCGCTCTCTTTGTAGATCTCGCGCTGGCGCTGACTACCCGTGCCGCCTTCCACTATCTCCAGGACGCCTTCCAGCTCGCTCTCGCAACCTAGGTCCTGGGCGTGGGGCTGCAGTCGCTCGACGAGGTTACGGGCGAGATCCCTGGCCGGGACTGTGATCTTCTCGCGTACGTCGTAGAACCTAGCATCCATACCGTACCTGGAGGCGCGAAACTTGTTCTCTACCACCAGGTGCATGTTGTAGGGTTCATGCGGGCCGACTTCCTCGAGTACCTGGGCGACGAGGCACTGGGTCAGGGCGGTAAGGGCCAGGGTATTCTTCAGGCTGGTCTGGGAGTCGAGAACCCTCAACTCTATCGTCCCGATCTTGGGGTGCGGGCGCACGTCCCACCAACAGAAGGTGTAGTCTTCCATCGCGCCGGACTCGACCATCAGGTCCACGTAATGCTCGAATGCCTCGTAGTCGGGGAAGGCGGGAGGGAGGCCGGCACGCGGGAAGCTCTCGAAGATCTTCACTCTTGAAGACTCGAAGCCTGTGTCGAAACCTTGCCAGAAAGGAGAGTTGGCCGAGAGAGCCAGGAGAATCGGCGTCTGCTCGGCGAGTCGGTTGTGGGCGATGATCGCCTCCTCCGGGCCAGGGACGGCCACGTGGACGTGCTGGCCGAAAATCACCTCGCGCTGGGCGATCCAGCGCAGCGTCCTCAAGACGTTCTTGTAGCGCTCCTGGTCCGTGACCTTCTGGTCTCTGTAGCGGGAAAAGGGATGGGTCCCCGCAGAGGCGAGCGAGGCGCCGCAGGCCGCGGCCCACGAGCCGACCCGGCTGCGTAGCTCGCGCAGGTGCTTCTCGACCTCTGAGGTCGAGGCGCAGGGGGGAGTCTTTATCTCCATCACCGACTGGAACAGCTCGTAGGAGACGGACTCGTGCAACTCAGTAGGCAGCCGGCTCATGATCTCCTCGATCTTCTGAACCAGCTCACCGGTGGTCGCGTCTACGATGGGCAGCTCCTCCTCGACCCCGAGGGAGTAGTCCGAACCGCCTTCCTTGAACTCTATAGGCATGGCATCCCTCCTCTAGCCTCCGTGTTCGAGGGAAGTGGATCTCTTGCAGGCGGCAGTTCTCAACGTGGGGCAACATAGTACCCGCTTTGGCGAACAAAGGCCAAGAACGACTACTTTCGAACTCTGCCCTGGGCTAGTGCGGCGCCGGAGATCACGAGCCCTGCGCCCACCACTTTGGGTACGGTAAGGTCCTCCCCAAGCAGCATCGCCCCGAGGGCGCCTGCCACGACGGGTTCGACCGTGGCCACTATAGCCGCCCTCCCCGCCCCGAGGCGCCCGAGCCCGAAGGTGTAGAGCGCGAACCCCAGCGCGGTATGCACCACCGCGAGCATCAGTAGCAGGGCGTAGGAGCCCACCGAGAGGCCGGCCAGCGTACCGAGCGTGGGAAGCGCGGCCACGACGAGTAGGGAGGCTCCGAAGAAGAGTGCGTAGCTCAGGATGATGGAAGAACGAAGGCGGCCTGCCACGGGACGGCCGAAGATGGAATACAACCCGTAGGTCAGGCCCGAGAGTAGTCCTGCCAGCAGCACCTTCGGGCTCACCTCCAGGTTTGCCGGGTCGTAGCCGCCAGCGACCAGGAAGATCCCGCCCATGGTCAGGAAGAGCGCGAGTACTTTCGGCGCATTGAGCGCCTCCTTCAGGAACAGCCGCGCAAGCACCACCACGAATGCGGGCGAGCTGTAGAGCAGGATCGCCGCCGTCCCAACCGTACTCTCCCTGATCGTATAGAAGTAGAGCAGGTAGAAGAAGCCTATCCCCACGAGCCCAAGAGGGACAAGGTACACCAGGTCCCTCCCCGAAACCCACAGGCTCCTGGCGCCGCCGGTTGCCAGGACGAAAAGCAGTACGGCCGCCCATCCGATCGAAGCCCGCACCGCGACCAGCGTCTCGAAGGAGACACCCTGGGCGTAGAGGATCTTGGCGAACAGCCCGAGCGTTCCCCAGATAAAGGCCGCCGCAACGACGGCGAATGCGCCGAGCAATCTGTCTCTGGTCACGTCGAGGAGCTCTCCCGTCTGTGGTGCCCGCAAGCGGTATTTATACGGTAAGCTCCACCGTCGCGCCGAGGGGACGATCTCCGGATGCTCCACGTAGTACCCTTTTCGGAGAAGCTTGGTAGTCGGGAGAGAGCGGCCTATGGGCAGAACCTCCGAGGTAGACGAACCAGGATACGTGAAGGGCGATCGGGTGTGTGTCCTGAGGGGACACGGCTCGCGCGAACCCGGCGTGGTGATCGGCTACTACGTCGACTGGGGACTTTACAGGGTCGTATACATGGTCGACCTCGCCGGGCGAGGCCCCAGAGCGGTAGAGGAGTGGCGACTCTCCTTCCGCCGAGAAGGAGAGGAGTGCTGACATGCTGCTTTAGTGCCGGTCGAGTTTGCGAGCCACCTCGTTCAGGCCGATCCGATAGCAGATAGACCTCCCGTGTGGGCAGGTGGCAGGGAGGCGGCTTTCTAGCCAGCTCTTTATCAGTGCTTCCATCTCGGGCTGGGAGAGTTTGTCTCCCATCTTTACGGCAGAGTGGCAGGCTATGGTGGCGAGGATATGATCTTCGCGGCGGTGGCCCGGCTCGGTGCCCGAGATGGCCGAGAGAGCGTCCTTGAATGCGCCGGCTATATCCCTGTCGGCGAGCGTGGAGATCACGGCCGTA
The DNA here is from genome assembly GCA_035715885.1 of Rubrobacter sp. Taxonomy (GTDB): domain Bacteria; phylum Actinomycetota; class Rubrobacteria; order Rubrobacterales; family Rubrobacteraceae; genus Rubrobacter_D. Next base: position 2,032 of record DASTKM010000089.1, on the reverse strand, counting down.
ACCCTCACGGATCTCGGCCCGAACGGCTCGGCCTCGAAGCCGTAGACGGAGAGCTCTTCGAGGCTTGCCAAGGCCAGCTCGGCCTCAGCGGGTGAGAGGTCGACGACCTCGGGGACGAGAAGGCTCTGCACCGTCGCCGGGCTGTCCGAGTCGTGAAGCCTGTCCAGAATGGCCCGCTCGTGGGCGACGTGTTGGTCGACGACCCAGAGGGATTCCGGTTCCTCGATGAGGATGTAGCCGGCGGCGAGTTGCCCAATGACCCGCAGTTCCTCGGGGGAGGCTTGTGGCAGCCCGCCCTTTTCCGGCAGGTCCCTGTACGCTTCGCGCTCTTCCGCGAGCGACTCAGCGAGCGGCCTGGAAGCCTCGGAGAGCCTTTCGCGCGCCTCCTGCAGGCCACGCGCGGGAGGCGCTGTGTAAGGGGAGCGCCCTTCAGCGGCGAAGGAAGGGTAATCTGCCGGTGGACGCGAGGACCCTGAAAAGCGATCCTGGGTGAAAGCTCTTTCGGCCGCACGTGGGGCCTGTGGTGGTGCCTGGGTGCGCCACTCGATGGCGTCTCTGAGGGCGGCGGCCACGGCTTCGCGGGCCGCCCTCTCCTCCGAGAAGCGGACGACCTGCTTCGTGGGATGGACGTTCACGTCGACGCGGCGGGGGTCGGCGGTTATCTCGACGGCGACCGGGGGGTAGCGCCCGGACGGCACGGTCGCCCTGTAGGCGTCGTCGAGGCCGCGGTGGAGGTTCTCTGCCCTGACGAAGCGGCCGTTCACCGAGATCGTCTGGTGGGCCCTTGTGCCCTCCGTCAGGCTTGGAAGGGCTGCGTAGCCTGAGACGCCGAAAGGTCCCGACTCGTACTCCACCTTGCGCAGCGCGCGCGCTTTGGCGACGCCCAGGATCTGGGCCAGGCGCTCGAGTAGATCTCCAGCCTCAGGCAGCGAGAGGTAGTCTCTGCCTCCCTCCGTCAGGCGGAAGGCGAGCGTGGGATGGGCTATCGCCAGGTGCGTCACGACCTCCACTATCGCCGAGCGCTCCGCCCGCGCGCCCTTCAGAAAGGCGCGTCTTGCGGGGACGTTGTAGAAAAGCCGGTCGACGAGGACTGTCGTCCCCTTAGGGTGGGAGGCGGCCGAGGTCTCGGCCGCCTCCCCACCCTCGACGACGACCTTGGTGGCCGTGCCCTGGCCCGTGGAGGTAGTCAGTGAGAAAGAGGAGACGCTGGCGATAGAGGGGAGTGCCTCGCCCCTGAACCCCAGGGTGGTGACGGCCTCGATATCTTCGACGTTCCGGATCTTGCTCGTCGCGTGCCTGAGTACGGAGAGGCCTGCATCGTCCCTGGACATCCCCGAGCCGTCGTCGCGGACCAGGATGCGCGAGGTGCCGCCGTCTCCCAGCTCGACCTCGATGCGGGAGGCGCCTGCGTCGATGGCGTTCTCGACGAGCTCCTTGACCACCGAAGCCGGGCGGTCCACGACCTCCCCGGCGGCCACTTGCTGGGCCACCCTGGGGTCGAGGACGTTGATACTCGCGCGTCCGGTCTCCATGGATCTTGGGCAATTGTACATCCGGGGGCGGGTTTTCCCACGGGCTGGCGTGTAGAATCCCTGACTATGCCAGAGATGGACGAGAATCGGCGAGAACCGCTGCCGCTAAGGGAGGTCGAGCAGCTCGTCGAGCTCGTGCGCGAGAGCGGGATGGGGGAGATACGGGTCCGCCAGGGGGAGATCGAGATCTCGGTCAGGGCCAGATCCGATGTTTCGGCCACGCCTGGGGCCAACCAGGCTGCATCAGGGACCCGGGGTGTCTCTGAGGTGGTGGAGCACACGCCCGAGATGGACGGTTTGCACGCCGTGCGCTCGCCCGTGGTCGGGACCTTCTACAGGGCGCCGGCTCCCGGTGAGGCCGCCTATGTCGAGGTGGGGGATATGGTCAGCACCGGGCAGACCCTTTGCATCGTCGAGGCGATGAAGCTGATGAACGAGATCGTCGCCGACGTCTCGGGGGAGGTCGTCGAGGTACTGGCCGAGAACGCCGGTGGCGTCGA
>DASTKM010000088.1:0-9412 GCA_035715885.1 Rubrobacter sp. | reverse complement strand
GAAGATGAAAGCAACCGTATCGGATACACTAGAAGTCGTGCGCAGCACAAGGGACCAGGTCGAACTCTCGGCGGCCCAGAGAAGGGCCAACGTCGCCGGCGCTTACACGGCCACAAAACCTCTGCGCGGCAAGATCTTGCTGATCGACGACGTCTTCACCACGGGAGCGACCATGAGCGCATGCGCCGGGACAATGGTCCGGGCGGGAGCAGAAGAAGTCCACGCCCTGAGTCTGTGCAGGACATGTTAGCATTTCAGCACGCTCAGGCTAACGCCTTCGCTTGTCAGCACTTCAGCCTTCAGGCAGCTCTTGGATGGCGGAGGGAAGCTTCTATGGAGAGGCTTTTCATCGTGGCGAACGATTCGCGTTCGCACCCCAGCGGTGAATCGACACCAAAAAGCTGAAGTGCTGAAAGGGCCCGACAGGGCGCGTGCTGAAATGCTCGCGACGACCGAAGGGAGGAGCGAAATGCACATACTCATCAAGGGCCGCAACATCCCGGTGACGGAGGCTCTGGAGCGCTACGCCTGGGAGAAGGTGGAGCGGGTCGCCAGGTTCTTCGACGACGAGCGCACCGCATCGCGTGCCGAGGTAGAGCTCATCCACGAGCGGAACCGGGCCGTCTCCGAGCCTGAGGTAGCTGAGGCCACGTTGTTTATCAACGGATCTGTGCTGAAAGCCAGTGAGGCCTCCGAAGACATGTACGCCTCCATCGACAGGATGTCGGACAAGCTCGAGCGGCAGGTCAAGCGCTTCAGGGGGCGCCAGATCGACCGCTGGCAAGGCCAGCTGAAGAATACAGCGGACGTGGCACCCGACGAGGCGAAACCCTTCGTCGTAGAGGAAGAAGAGGAGATCGAGACGCGCATAGTCAGGACCAAACAGTTCCAGATGAAGCCGATGGGCGCTGAGGAGGCCGTCCTCCAGCTGGAGCTCCTCGACCATGACTTCTACGTGTTCACGAGCGCCGATACCGGTGATATAAATGTGGTATACCGGCGTCGTGACGGAGACTACGGGCTCATAGAGCCTGCCCGCTAGTCCGGTACGACCACTACTACGAGGTAGCTTGTTTTGGCGAACTTGTTGACGAAGATATTGAGGATGGGCGAGGGTCGCAAGGTCAAGGTCCTCCAGCAGCGCGTGGAGGCGGTCTCGGCGTTGGAGCCCGAGATAGAGAAGCTCTCCGACTCGGCACTGCGGGAGAAGACGGACGAGTTTCGCGAGAGGCTCGCCGGAGGGGAGACCATCGACGACCTGCTGCCCGAGGCCTTCGCCGTCGTGCGGGAGGTCTCCAGGCGTACCCTCGGGATGCGTCCCTTCGACGAGCAGATCATGGGCGGCATAGTCTTGCATGAGGGGAAGATCGCGGAGATGAAGACGGGCGAGGGCAAGACGCTCGCTGCGACCATGCCTGTTTACCTCAATGCCCTTGAAGGCAAAGGCGTCCACGTCGTTACCGTCAACGACTACCTTGCCCGCCGCGACGCGGCTTGGATGGGTGAGATATACACGTTTCTCGGCCTCGAGGTCGGCCTCATCCAGGAGAGCATGGACTTCGCCGAGCGGAAGATCGCATACCACTCGGATGTCACTTACGGCACGAACGCGCAGTTTGGCTTCGACTACCTCAGGGACAACATAGCGACTTCACCAGACCAGCTCGTGCAACGCGAGCTCAACTTCGGGATAGTGGACGAGGTCGACTCTATCCTGGTCGACGAGGCACGCACCCCGCTCATCATCTCGGGCATGCCGGAGACCGCCGCCGACGTCTACTACCGTTTCGCCGCCATAGTCCCGCGCCTGAAGAGCGGCGAAGACTACGAGGTGGACGAGAAAAAGCAGCAGGTAGCCCCGACCGAGAGCGGTGTAGAGAAGGTCGAGAAGGCCCTCGGCATAGAGAACCTCTACGACGACGTCAACACCAACCTCGTCAACCACCTCAACCAGGCGCTGAGGGCGCAGACGCTCTTCCACAAGGACGATGAGTACATCGTCACCGACGGGCAGGTCTACATCGTCGACGAGTTCACGGGACGTGTGCTCGAGGGCAGGCGTTACTCCGAAGGGCTCCACCAGGCCATCGAGGCCAAAGAAGGCGTCGAGATCAAGGAAGAGAACCAGACCGTAGCAACCATCACCATCCAGAACTTCTTCAGGATGTACGACAAGCTCTCGGGCATGACGGGCACGGCCGCCACAGAGGCCGATGAGTTCATGCACACCTACAAGATGGAAGTCGTCTCCATCCCGACGCACAAGGAGATGATCAGGGACGACAAAGACGACCTGGTCTACAAGACCGAGAAGTCCAAGCACAAAGCCGTCGTCGAGGACATCGTCGCGCGAAACAAACAGGGCCAACCCATCCTCGTCGGCACGGTCTCCGTAGACGTCTCGGAGCGTCTCTCGGCGCTGCTGGGCCGGCGTGGTATCCAGCACAACGTCCTTAACGCCAAGCAGCACGAGCGGGAGGCGGAGATCATCGCCGAGGCCGGCGAGCGGGGCGCGGTGACCATAGCGACGAACATGGCGGGCCGCGGTACCGATATCAAGCTTGGCGAGGGAGTGCCCGAGCTCGGCGGGCTCTATGTCCTCGGCACCGAGCGCCACGAGGCGCGCCGCATAGACAACCAGCTGAGGGGCCGCTCGGGGAGGCAGGGGGACCCCGGCGAGTCGAGGTTCTACCTGTCCTTCGAGGACGAGCTCCTCAGGCTCTTCGGCGGCCAGCGGATGCAGGGGATCATAGAGCGCATCGGGCTCGAAGAGGACGTGCCGATCGAGGCAGGTATGATCTCCAACTCAGTGAGGCGTGCCCAGGAACAGGTCGAGAGCCGCAACTTCCAGATTCGCAAGCGCATACTCGAGTACGACGACGTCCTCAACAAGCAGCGAGAGGTGATCTACGCGATCAGGCGCGACATACTGATGGGGGAGGACGTCGACACGAAGTCCTACGTGGAGGATGTGCTCACAGAAGTCGTCTCTGAGTACGTCTCCGAGAACGTCTACCCCGAGGACTGGGACCTGGAGGCCCTGACGACCGAGATAAACCGCTTCTATCCTAGCAGGATCGACTTCGAGTCTATCGACGTCGAGACCCTTACGGCCGCCGAGGTCCTCGCGATGGTCCTCGAGGACGCCGACGAGCGCCTCGAGGAGCGCAAGGCCGAGTGGGACGAGCGGACCGCCGAGCTGGAGAAACGCGGACTAGCCCGCGGTGACGGGGTGGCCACGTTCGAGGAGGCCGAGCGCCGGACGCTGCTCTCTGTGGTCGATTCCCGCTGGCGGGAGCATCTCTACGAGATGGACTACCTGCGCGAGGGTATCGGCTGGCGTGGTCTCTCCCAGCGCGACCCGCTGGTCGAATACAAGCGGGAGGGATTCGACATCTTCCAGGAGATGGAGCGGGGCCTGAAGGCGGACTACGTCACCTACATCTACCGCGTGGAGAACATCAAGCTGCGCGAGGAGGAGATGCAGCAACTCTCCTACAGCGGCGGCGAAGAGCCGAACCAGCGTCCGAAGAGCCTGCGCAAGACCGCGAGCAAGGTCGGGCGCAATGAGCCCTGTCCGTGTGGCAGCGGCAAGAAGTACAAGAAGTGTCACGGACAGCCAGGCGCGCCGCCGCTCGGGTCCGAAGCCCGGGCAGGTTAGTGACAGAGCTCAAGGACAAGACATACGAGCTGGAAGAGCGCCTCGCTGAGCTCGAGGCGTTCTTCGATGTGGATCGGTTACGCACAGAGGCAGAAGAGTTAGGTAAGGACATGAGCCGTCCTGGTTTCTGGGACGATCCCCAAGAGGCCAGAACGGTATCGGCCCGCTTCTCGCGGGTAAAAGGCAGAGTCGATCTGCTCGACGGGCTCAAAGAGAGCCTCTCGGATTCGGAGGAACTCCTCGAGCTCGCCGAAGAGGACGGTGACCTGCTCCCCGAGGTCAGGGAGGAGCTCAGGCGGGTCGAGCGGGTACTCGAGGAGCAGGAGGTCGCCAGGCTCTTTGCCGGCGAGTACGACGAGGGTGACGCCATACTGACCATAAACTCGGGCGCGGGCGGGGTAGATTCGCAGGACTGGGCCGAGATGCTGGCGCGCATGTACCAGCGCTGGGCCCAGCGGCGGGGCTTCGGGCTCGAGGTGATCGAGTACACAGAAGGCGAGGAGGCAGGCATAAAGAGCGCCACCTTCACCGTCTCGGGGGAGTATGCCTTCGGGCTCTTATCCGCCGAACGTGGCGTACATCGTCTCGTCAGGATCAGCACTTTCGACGCCGGGGCAAGGAGGCACACCAGCTTCGCCTCCGTAGCCGTCGCACCCGTTATCGGTGAGACCGTCGAGGTCGAGATCGAGGAGAAAGACCTCAAGGTGGATACCTACAGAGCCTCGGGGGCCGGCGGCCAGCACGTCAACAAGACCGACTCGGCGGTCAGGATCACGCACCTCCCGACTGGCATCGTGGCGCAGTGCCAGAACGAGCGCAGCCAGCACCAGAACCGTGAGGTGGCCATGCGTGTACTCAGGGCGCGCCTCTTCGAACTCGAGCGCGAGAAGCGGGAGCAGGAGATCGCCGCGCAGAGCGGGGAGAAGGCCGACATCGAGTGGGGTTCGCAGATCCGCTCATACGTACTCCACCCTTACAAGCTCGTAAAGGACCATCGCACCGGCGAGGAGACTGCGAACGTGGACAGGGTCCTCGACGGCGACCTCGATGCCTTTGTCTACGCTTACCTGAAGAACAGGACTGTGGCCTAGCGTTATGCGGAGCGTTGTAGCGGGCGTGCTTCTTCCCGTACTCGTCGTGGTCCTGATCGGACCCTACACGTTCTTGCCGTCGCTGCTGGAGTACGCGGTGGCCCGAGATGTCAAGGCCCGTCTCGGCATCGAAAAGCAGCCCTACGTTGAGCTGAAGAGCGACCCCCCGGTACGCATGCTGGCGGGCGAGTTCTCGGGCGGCCGCATCGTAATGAAGAACACCGACCTGGGCAACGTAACGGCAACTAGGGCGCGCATCGACCTCGACCCCTTCGACATAGACGTCTGGGCCACCATGAGAAAGGGCCAGGTGGTGGACAGGGATCCCCTATCGGGAGATGTACGGGTCGATGTGCCCGAGTGGGAAGTCTCGCGCTTGGCGAAGGCGGGATCTGAGATACCAATACAGGACGTGGATGTGCAAAAAGACGGGGTGGTCGTCAGGTCGGAGGTCTCGGTGCTCGGCAGGCGGTTCCCGGCCTCCATCGAAGGGGAGCCTGGCTTGCGCGACGGAGAGTTGATCTTCCAGCCGCAGGGCCTCACGGCGGCGGGGGTTCAGGTGCCCGATGAGCTCGCAGACCGGTTGCTCGCCGGTACGTCCTTCGAGTACCCCCTCGACCGTCTGCCTTACCAGACCACCATCACCGGCGTCGAGGCCGAGGAAGGGCGGATCATACTAAGCGGTAGTGTGCCGAGCATACCTCTCGGCGCCTACCCCGGTGGTTGATAACGCCTGCGGTTGTTGTTATCGTCTCCGATGGCCGGGACCCTGGAGGGGGGACCTCGAACCATGCGTGGAGAAGTAATGATCCGATTCGACAACGTCACCAAGGTTTACGGTAACGACACCATCGCCCTGGAGCGGGTGAACCTCGGGATAGATTCAGGTGAGTTCGTGTTCCTGGTAGGGGCTAGCGGCTCGGGCAAGTCGACCATAGTACGCCTGATCCTGAAGGAGATGGAACCCTCGGCGGGGGCCATCTACGTGAACGGCACCAGGCTATCGTCCGTGCCGCGGCGCAGAATCCCTCGTCTGCGCCGGGATATAGGGTGCGTCTTTCAGGACTTCAAGCTGCTCCCGAACAAGACCGCTGCCGAGAACGTCGCCTACGCGATGGAGGTCACGGGCCAGAGGCGGCGTACGATCCGCACGAAGGTGCCGCAGATACTGAACCTCGTGGGCCTCTCTGAGAAGATGCACAAGTTCCCAGATATGCTCTCAGGCGGCGAACAGCAGCGCGTCTCCATAGCCAGGGCCTTCGTGTCTCAGCCTCCCATCCTCGTCGCCGACGAGCCTACGGGCAACCTCGACCCCACAACCAGCGTCAGCATCATGCAGCTATTGCACAGGATCAACCGTATAGGCACCACTGTCCTTGTCGCGACCCACGACAGAGAGATGGTGGACGTGATGCGCAAGCGGGTAGTCGCATTGGAGGAGGGGCGTGTCGTCCGCGACAAGGTAAAGGGGGCGTACGCCGATGAGGTTTAACCTGGGGTTCTTTTTGGCCGAGGCCCTCAAGAACCTCCGCCTGAATTTGCTCATGAGCATCACCGCCGTCACCACCACGTTCATCTGCATCCTGGTCTTCGGGCTCGGCCTGCTCGTCAGCGCCCACATCCAGAGCATAATAGGCTCAGTGCGCGAAGACGTCAGCGTCGAGGCATTCATGCCGAACGCCACAAGCCAGGAGGTCGACGCCCTCGCGAACGAAGTCGAAAGCTGGCCAGAGGTCGCGATCGTGACCCAGATCTCCGAAGAGCAGGCGTTCGCCGAGTTCAAGGATAAGTTCGAGGACCAGCCCGACCTCTACAAGGACCTTGACCTGGGTGTCTTCCCTCCTTCCATCCAGATTCAGCTCGAGGACCCGGATAGTGCCAGCGCTGTAGCCGAGAGGCTAAAGGAACAGGGGTTCACGGAGAGAAACCTGAGCTACCCCCAGCAGACCATAGACCGTCTCAACTCCATAACCTCCTACGTGATCTGGGGCCTCTACGGGGCCACGCTCCTGTTTCTGGTCGCCAGCGTACTGCTTATCTCCAACGCCATCAGGCTCTCCATCTTCGCCAGGCGCAAGGAGATCGAGGTGATGAAGCTGGTCGGCGCCTCGGACGGCTTCGTGCGCACACCATTCGTCTTCGAGGGCCTTCTGCAGGCCTTCGCCGGAGCTAGCCTCGCGGCGTTCACCGTGATCTGGATCAACCTTCTCTTCATCGACTGGTCGCATAACGCCCTCCCCTACGTACCGATCTCCAACGACGCAGTAAACACCTTCTCGACCCTGCTCCTCCTGATCGCCGTAGGAGTAGGCATCGGCGTAATCGGCAGCTTCCTCTCTGTAACACGATTCCTCAAGAAGATATAGCGCCGCAGGCGCTATATCTTCAGCATGTCAGCAATTCAGCCACGTGTAGTGTGGTGAGACACTCGTGCGCTCGAGAAAATATCAGAGGAGAACCTACTCATTGAGAGGCTTCTCCGACCGCGAACCCTAAATGCTGACAAGCCAAGGACGCAAGGCCTGATCGTCCTGACATGCGCGGCGAAGCCGCATGGTAGACTCACGGTGTGCTTTGCCAGATACCTCTGATCGGAGCGCTCTCTTGATACTTCCGGCTATGCTGGTCCGTCGGGGGAAGTACTCGGTAGCAGACCCGCTCTTCGTCGAGGAGCGGCGTCCAGTGCTGGTCGCACGCAAGCTTCGCAGGGGCGCTGAGGCTGGCGATATAGTTCTCGTGGACGCCCGCGAGAAGAACCGCTCGCTCAGGGGCGAGGTAACACGCGTCATCGGGCCTTCTGAGGACCCGCGCAACGTTTATGAGGCGCTCTTCGCCTCCATCGGTACCTCCCGCGAGTTCCCGAGAAAGGTCGATGAGGAGGCTGAGGCCGTCGCGCACAGGGAGATCGGGGACCGCAGGGACCTGCGTCACCTCCCTACGGTTACCATAGACGGCGCCGACGCAAAAGATTTCGACGATGCGATCTCGGTCGAGCGTTCTGCAGGCGGCTACAGAGTATGGGTCCACATAGCCGACGTGACCCATTACGTGGAGCCTGGCTCAGCCCTCGACAGGCAGGCCGCCTACAGGGGCAACTCTGTGTACCTTCCAGGGACCGTCGCACCGATGCTCCCCGGGCGCCTCTCGAACGATGTCTGCTCCCTACGTCCGTACTCAGAGCGGGCCGCCGTAACGGTAGAGATGGAGGTCACTGGCGAAGGAGAGACGAGGAGCTACAGTGCTTTCCGGAGCACCATCACAAGCGACGCGAGGCTTACCTACGAGGCCGTCGACGCGTTCCTGCGCGGTGATGGGTCGGTCGAGAGGGCGGATTTGGTAAGGACCGCATACGATCTCTCGCGCAAGCTCAAGCTGCGGGCGGCGAGACGTGGAAAGCTGGATCTCGGCGGGCGGGAGCCGGAGTACATGATCGACGAAGACGGGGTGCCCATGGGTGCTGGCGTCCGCCGCTCCACGCCGGCCAGAGAGTTGATCGAGGAGCTCATGGTGCTCGCCAACGAGTCGGTCGCGAAGATGCTGCACGGGAAGAAGGGCGGCGTCTTCAGGGTGCATGAGAGACCCGACCAGGAGTCCCTGGGACTGCTCACAGAGAGGCTTGCCGCCATCGGTGTGCAGGCCGAGCCGACGCCTGAAAACCTTGGGACGATCTCCCAGATGGCCAAGTCAGACGCGGTGAACTACCTGATCCTACGCTCCATCCCTCGCGCCCTCTATTCGCCCGAGGACCTCGGACACTACGGCCTCGCGCTGGAGCACTACACGCACTTCACGTCCCCGATCCGGCGCTACGCCGACGTCCTCGTCCACCGCGCCATGCTGGGAGACGAGCCTCCCGAGGACCTCGCCGGGGTCGCGGGCCACATCTCTGATAGAGAGTACACATCCATGATCTGCGAACGCACCGCGGACGAGTACACGCTCATGTGGTTGATGCGGGACCGAGTGGGGGAGATCCTCGAAGGGACCGTCGTGAGCACCGCCGTCTTCGGCCTCTTCGTCGAGCTCGAGACGGGCGCCACAGGCCTCGTCCACGTGAGCAAACTCCCTGGATGGTGGGAGCTGGAGCCGAACGGCGTCGTCCTCTCCAACGATGCCATAGGCGCCTCATACAGGGTGGGGGACAGGGTTCTCGTAGAGTTGCTCGACGTCCTACCGCTCATGCAGCGGGCCGAGTTGAGGGTGGTGAAACGATTGTGACAGACTTCGCGCGTAACAAGAAAGCCCTCCACGACTTTGCCATCGAGGAGACCTATGAGGCAGGCATCCAGCTGACAGGGCCCGAAGTAAAGTCCGTAAGGGAAGGGCGGGCCAACCTCAAGGAGAGCTATGCCAGGGTGAGGGACGGAGAAATCTTCCTGATCGGGGCGCACATCTCGCCTTACGCGAACGCCAGGCAGGAACGGCAACTCCCCACGCGCGACCGCAAGCTACTGTTGCACAGAAAGGAGATCGACCGCCTCCTCGGCAAGAGTCAGGAGGAGGGAAAGACCCTCATCCCCCTCAGACTCTACTCCAAGAACGGCATCGTCAAGCTCCAAATCGCCGTCGCAAGCCGCAAGAGGCAGTACGACAAGCGGCGTGAGATCGCCAAAAAGACGGCTGACCGCGAGATCGAACGCGCCATGAAAGAGCGCCTCCG